>CAIXSC010000353.1 GCA_903921945.1 uncultured Planctomycetaceae bacterium | reverse complement strand
TCCGTCGTACAAAGAGGACGCCGCGAACGACCGGCCGGCCGACTCAGGCCGACATCCGTTCTCCCCATGTACGACGGACATCTTGTCCGTCGTCCGGCCCGGAGCATGCGATCGAGCTGACAATCGCATTGGCCTCGTTCGAGGTGCTCGCGACGGACAAGATGTCCGTCGTACAAAGAGGATGTTCACCGCGATCGAAGCCCAATCGGCAACGTCCGCACCCGGTTTCCTCGTTTACCGCCGAGCCGTAGGCGACGGCCGGGCCTCCAAACCGCAATCGCGACGCGGTGGCGAATTCCGCCTCCAGCAGCGACGGACACGATGTCCGACGTACAAAGAGGAGGTTCACCGCGATCGAGGCCCACTCGGCAACGCCCGCACCCGCTTTCCTCGTTTACCGCCGAGCCGTAGGCGACGACCGGGCTTCCAAACCGCAATCGCGGGCGGTGGCGAATTCCGCGTCCAGCGGCGACGGACAAGATGCCCGTCGTACAGATGACTCTTTTGCCTGTGCCAGCCACTTTTGCCTATCCCCCGTCGAGTCGGCCGATGGGTCGACCGTTGGCTCTGAGTGGACCGATGCGATCGGCCCCGCGGTGTCGAATCTCGTGGCCGGCCCGGCCTTCGCCTCCGGCTTGGGGGGAAACGAAGATGCCGCGTTTTCATCCTCACTCCCTAGAGCCCCCGCTTCGAAGACGCGTTTTTTCCTCTTGCCTCCTCCCAACCCGTTCGCTAACGTCCGCGCTGACAACAAGCCTGGGACCGAGGGTGGCGCGGAGACGCGTATGGCGAACGACAACACCGCGCAACGGATGACGCCTCGCAGCGTTTGGCCGCGGGCGGGTTTCGAGGGGCCGTCGCTGTTTCTGCTCGCGATGCTCGCCGGCGTCGGCTGCGGGGCTTTGCCGAACACCAACAACGCGTCCGGCGTCCGGCTGTATCAACAGGGCCAGTACGCCGCCGCGATGCAGCAGTTCCAGCAAGCGCTGCTTGCCGAGCCGCGCAACGCGGACGCCTACTACAACCTCGCCGCCTCGTACCATCGAGTGGGCACCGCTCAGAACGACCGGCAGTCGCTATCCCAGGCGGAAAATCTGTACAACCAGTGTCTCGACCGGGACGAAAACCACACCGACTGCCACCGCGGACTCGCTGTCCTGCTGGTTGAAACCGAACGGTCCGATCGCGCGTTCGCCCTGATGCAAAACTGGGCCGCTCGCAACCCGCGATCCGCGGAAGCCCGCGTCGAGCTGGCACGACTTTACGAGGAATTCGGCGACGCGGAAACCGCGAAGACCAACCTCCAGACCGCGGTGCAACTCGATCAGTCCAACTCGCGGGCCTGGGCGGCGCTCGGACGTCTCCGCGAACGGGCGGGCGATCCGGCTCAAGCGCTCGCCAATTATCAGCGGTCCCTGCAACTCAACCGTCAACAACCGGCGATCGCCGAACGGGTCGCTTTCCTTCAGTCTCGAATGCCGAGCGGCCTGTACGGCGCCCCGACGGCCCCCGCGACCGCCGCCATCGCGCCGTCCGGCGGAACCAATCCACGCACCGTTCAAGGCTTGCCCGTTCCCCCACGCTACTAATCGTGGCGGTTGTAACGGCCATGCTCGACACGCGGACGACGCGTGGCGAGTTCGCCGCCAAGGCATCGAGGAGGTCTGGCCGCCGTCACGCGTGCCGTTCTCAAAACCCGGCAGGTCACCTACAATCGACCTAGTTGATGGGCCGGTACGCGGAACGTGGATGCGGAGGAAGTCGGGGAATGAGCGGGGAATCATCGCAACGGATCTACAATTTTTCGCCGGGCCCGGCCGTATTGCCGCTGCCGGTGTTGGAGCAGGTTCAACGGGACTTGCTGTGCTTGCCCGGCAAGGGCGTGTCGATCCTCGAGATGAGCCACCGTGACAAGGCGTTCATCGACATTCTGGACGCCACCCAAGCCGGCCTGCGGAAACTGCTCGGAATCCCTGAGAACTACAAGATTTTATTCTTGCAAGGCGGTTCGCGGCTCCAGTTTTCCATGGTGCCGATGAACCTGCTCCGCGGTGAAGGCCGATCCGCCGACTACGTGCTCACCGGCACCTGGGGCAAGAGCGCCCAGAAAGAGGCGCTTCGCGAGGGCCAGGTGCGGGTCGCCTGGGATGGAGCGGCCACCAAGTACGACCGCTTGCCACCCGCGGCGGAACTGTCGTTCGACCCCAGCGCGGCCTACGTGCATCTGACCTCGAACGAGACCATCGAAGGCGTGCAGTTTCTCTGCGAACCGGACACCGGCAACGTGCCGATTGTCGCCGATTGCTCGTCGGACTTCCTCTGCCGCCCGCTCCCGATCGAAAAGTACGGGTTGATCTACGCCTGCGCTCAAAAGAATGCGGGCCCTTCTGGCGTGACAATCGTCATCATTCGCGACGACCTGCTCGCGGCCGGGGCCGATAGCCTGCCGGGCTATCTCAATTTCCGATCGCACGCCGACGAAAATTCGCTCTGGAACACGCCGCCCACCTTCGCGATTTACGTCGTGAAACTCGTTGTCGATTGGCTGCTGAACGATATCGGCGGCTTGTCGGCGATGTACGATCGCAACGTCGAAAAGGCCGGTCTGCTGTACGAAGTGCTCGACGAAAGCCCGCAATTCTACAAGGGGCACGCTCAACGCGACTCGCGATCGATCATGAATGTCACCTTCCGACTGCCGGACGCTGACACGGAAAAGGCGTTCCTGGCCGAGGCGGACCGGCGGAAGCTCGGCAACCTCAAAGGCCATCGCAGCGTCGGAGGCATCCGCGCTTCGATCTACAATGCCATGCCGCGGGATGGTGTGTTGGCGCTGCGGGATTTCATGCGGGAGTTCCGTGCGGGTCGGTAGTTCCCGCGCGTCGCCAATGCCAGCAAAGGAGCCGCAGCACCGGCACGCAAGCTGTCGGCTTTGGCTCGGAAGTTTTTGATTGGAAGATTTGGATCGGAGGCCGTGACGATGTTTCGCGTCATTGTGTTGGATACGTTGTCTCCGGAAGGCCTCGCGCTGCTCGATGCCGCCAAGCCGGACGTCGAGTACGAAGTCCGCACCGGCCTGAAGGGCGCCGACCTGCGTAACGCGCTCCGGGAATTCGATGGCGCGATTTGCCGAAGCGGTGTGAAGATCACCGCCGAATCGCTCGAAGGCAATCGCCGTTTGAAGGCGATCGTTCGAGCCGGTGTCGGCACCGACAACATCGACAAGAAGGCCGCCACGCGGCTCGGCATCGTCGTCATGAACACACCGGCCGGCAATACGCTGAGCACGGCAGAGCACGCCTTCGCGTTGATGCTCGGTCTGTCCCGCAATCTCGCCAGCGCCCACCGCAGCTTGCTCGACGGCAAGTGGGAGCGTAACGCCTACATGGGCGCGCAGCTCGCCGACAAAACACTCGGCGTGGTCGGCCTCGGACGCATCGGCCAAGAGGTCGCCAAGCGAGCCCAGGCCTTCCAAATGAGAGTGATCGGCTTCGATCCATTCCTGTCCGCCGAACAAGCCGCGAAGATGGGCATCGAACTAGTGGAAGCGGTCGCCGACATGCTCCCCCGTGTCGACTACCTTACCGTTCACACACCGCTGACGCCGGAAACCAAATACCTGGTCGGCATGAAAGAGCTGGAACTGCTCAAGCCGGGCGTTCGGCTGATTAACTGTGCCCGCGGTGGAATCTATGAGGAGGCGGCGTTGGTCGCCGGCCTGCAATCCGGCAAAATCGGCGGCGTCGCGCTCGATGTGTTCGAGACCGAGCCTTGCACAGCCAGCCCGCTCTTCCAGATGAAAAACGTGCTCGTAACTCCCCACCTGGGAGCCAGCACGGAAGAGGCGCAAACCCAAGTCGCGGTCGAAGCCGTCCAGTTGCTGGTGAACTTCCTGACAACCGGTGAGGTGCGGCACGCTGTGAACATGGCGGCGATCGATCCGAAGACGCTGGAAAGCCTTCGCGGTTTCCTCAATGTCGCCTACCGTCTGGGCCGCTTTATGGCTCAGTGGCACGAGGGCGGCGCCGAAAGCTGCCATCTTCAGTACCGTGGCGAAGTCGCCCGCCGCGACACGAAACTGCTGACCTCCGCCTTCTGCGCCGGTCTCCTCGAAGGCATCCTCGATGACGAAGTGAATATCGTCAACGGCGAAGTGCTCTTCCGTGAGCGCGGGATCGCACTGAGCGAGGAATCGCGTTCCGATCCGGGCGCGTTCAGTTCGTCGATGTCGGTCGAAATGCAGTGCGGCGGCAAAGTCTATTCGGCCAGCGGCACCTTGTTCGGTTCCAACATGCCGCGACTCGTGCGCCTGAACGACTATCGCCTGGAAGCCTATCTGGACGGCAACCTGCTCATCTTCTGCCACAGCGATGTGCCGGGCATCATCGGCCGCGTCGGCACCATTTTTGGCGAACATCAAATCAACATCGGCCAAATGTCGGTCGGCCGCGCTAGCGACCTGCCTGGCGGCCAAGCCGTCGGTGTCCTCAACCTTGATGGCGTGCCGCCCGCCGCGGCGATCGAGGAGGTTACCCGGCACCCCGCGGTCTCCAGCGTCAAGCTGATCGCCATGCCGGCCGCCGGCAAACAGCCGCCCTGGATGTCACCGTAGCCAGCGGCGCCGTCAACGGCCCGTACGCCACTCCGAGCTTTGACCACGGAACGCGGTTCGAGCCACTGCGCAGGAAACCAGGAGTACGAAGAGCAGGAAGAGCACGAAGGTAGCATTCGAGGGGCTCCCGATCCGCGTGGTCGGTTGCGCGATCCAGGTTCACCGTCAACTCGGTCAGGCACTGCTCGAATCGGCCAGTAAACAATGACTTGCTCACGCTTCGTTCTCGGATACCTTCGTGCTCTTCGAGTGCTTCGTGGTACACTAGGTGCCTCGATCTGCCTGTCTGCCGTGGGAACAAGCAGCGACCGTGGCGAACAAGGCGGAGCGCCGGAGCGGGCGACCGAGCCGGCGTTTCAATCGAACGTCACTTGCGTCGCCCAGTGACCATGGTCGTTCGATACCCGGTTTTCAACGCTCTCACGCACTTCTCTTCACAGCACAGCACAGCAAATCGAAGCAAAGGAAGCACGATATGGGACGCAGCGGCGCGGTGACCTTCAAGGGCAATCCGATGACGTTGGCCGGCGAAGCCGTTCAAGTGGGCTCGGCCGCCCCGGATTTCAAACTGCACTATTACGAAGGCGGACTTAAAACGCTCACGCCCGCCGACCTCAAGGGCAAGCCGACGATCCTCAGCGTCGTCCCGTCGCTCGACACGGGCGTTTGCCAAAAGCAGACCAAGAAATTCAACGAGGAACTCGGAGCACTCGGTGGCCACATCAACGCGGTCACCGTGAGCCTCGATTTGCCGTTCGCGATGAACCGCTTTTGCGGCGCCGAATCGATCTCGAACTTGCGTTCGGGCAGCGACTACATGGATCGCTCGTTCGGACATCACTGGGGCGTTCTGATCGAAGAACTGATGCTGCTCGCCCGAGCCGCGTTTGTGCTCGACAAAGACGGCCGCGTGGTGTACGCGGAAGTGGTTTCCGAAGTGACCAACGAGCCGAATTACGAGGCCGCGTTGGCCGCGTTGAAGGCCCAGCTCTAGCCCCAGATAGGCCGCTTGATGCCGACCGAACCGTCCGACGCGTTCGAACCCGCCGCCACGCCCGACGAACTGCTCGCCCGGCGTGCGGCGGCCGTCACCATCCGGCCCGTTCGCTTCGGTGACCTCGACAATATCCTCGAACTCATTTCGCCTTTCGTCGAAAAGGACGTCCTGCTTCCACGCTCCGAGGGCGAATTGCTCGAACTCCTCCCATCCAGCTTCGTGGCCGAGGACGCCGGCCGAATCATCGGCTACGTGGGGCTCGAAATCTACTCCATCAAACTGGCGGAAGTCCGCTCGCTCGCCGTCGCCACCGACTATCAGCGGCTCGGCATCGGCCAGCGTCTCGTTCAAGCGTGCGTCGACCTCGCCCGCCGCAAGAGCATCATCGAGGTGATGGCGATCACGTCGAAAGACGACTTCTTTCGACAATGCGGGTTCGATTTCACTCTGCCCGGCGAGAAGAAAGCGCTCTTCATCCACACGACGAAGAGCTAAGCGGGCGGCGGCTATCCAAATGCCGCGATGGCATCGTGCTTATTCACGTGCCATCGACTACGGTCTTCGCGGTAAACGACGCACCGCGATGCTTGGCGAAGCGCTGGTTCTTGCTTGTTCACCGCCTACCAGCTTCCTGTAGTGCTGGATGCCCTACAGGCAAAGTTCATGGCTACGGCCACCGAGCCAAAACTACGAAGGCTTCTTGTCTTCGGGCTTGGCCTCTTCCGGCTTCGGGGCTTCCGGCTTCTTCTCCTCCGGCTTGGCCTCTTCAGCCTTGGGAGCTTCTGGCTTCGGGGCTTCTGGCTTCGGCAGCGCGGCTTTCACTTCCGCCTTGATCAGTTCCACCAATTCAGCCTTCAGCTTCGCCGACTGGTCTTTGACTTGGCTGGCGACCGCGTCGGGCAGTTTCGAAACATCGGCTTTGACCTGCGCCATCAGCCCATCCGCAGCCGTTTTCACGCGAGCGTCAACAGCATCGGCGACCTTCTTGGCTTCGGCAGCCCCTTGATCAGTCAACTTCTTCGACGCGTCCGCGACTTGCTTGTCAAGCTGCGTCTTCAGCTTGGCCAGCTCGGCATCGGACTTTTCCTGCAACTTCTTGCCATCCGCCTCGATTTGAGCGGCCAGCTTCTTGCCATTGTCGGCGACCTGGGCGGCAAGCGTCTTTCCATCCGCGTCGATCTTGTCCGACAGTTTTTTCCGATCGGCGTCCAGCGTATCGGCCAGCTTCTTGGTTTCCGTATCGAGTTGAGTCGAAAGCTTCTTGCCCTCGGTCTCCACTTGAGCGGCCAGCTTCTTGGCGTCCGCCTCCGCTTGGTCTTTCAGCTTCTTGGACTCGGCGGCAACAAGGTCGCCGACCTGTTTTTTCAGCGCGGCGGAATCAGCCTCAATCTGCTCGCGAAGCTTCTTCGTCTGCGTGTCGAAGCGATCATCCAGCGACTTGGACTGGGCGGCGAACTTGTCGTTGAGCGACTTGACTTCGGCGTCAAGCTTCATGCCCAATCGCTTCGCCTCGGCGGTAAACTGATCGTCCAACTTCTTGGCTTGGGCGATGTATTTATCGTCGAGCCCCTTCGACTGGGCAGCGAACATGTCGCCCAACTTCTTCGATTCGGATTCGAACTGGTTTTGAAGTTTCGAAGCCTCGTTCGCCACTTGCGCGTTGAGCGACCCCTGCAGGCGCTGCTCAGCGAGGCTGATATCCGCCACGACCTGGGCGGACAATTCCGCGGACAACTCTGAGTACAACTCGGCCTTGCGTTTCTCCCAGATTCGCCGGAATGGGCCGGCCGAGGCCGCGTCGACGGCGAACAGGACGCCTAACACTGCCGTTAGGCCCCAAATATGGATCCGCATGGTTCTCTCCTTAGGGTGCTCAGCTTCGCAGTCGCGAGACCGCGCAGAAGTGGCGCGGGGTTGACTATACGGATCGGCACAGCCTTTCCAAATACCCCAGATCAACACGCCATTTCCGTGGTCGAGTCTCGCCATCCATTCCGTGACGCCCACAGCGGACTGCGGATGGAATGCCACTTGCCGCAGCCACCATCCGTGGAACCGCCGAAGCAGCCGGTCTACTTCAACGACTACTTATCCTAGTTCGCGATTTTTAGACCTGCAAACCAATCTTCCCGGGCCTCGACCAACTTTTCGCCCCGTTCATGCTTCAACTTGAGCGATCAGGCATATCCTAACGCCGCCTGCAGGCTAAAACGGCTCAAGGTAGGATTCCGCCGGTTCTCAGCCGCGCAACAAAAAACCCGGCGCCAATGGTCGCCGGGCTCGGTTCTTCCACGTTCTCGTTACTGAGCGGCCGGGGTGGCCGGCAACGCCTGCAATCGCACATTGCGGAACTCGACCGTGTCCCCATGGCCGGCAAACCCGAAAAAGCCGCTCGTTCGCGTCTTGCCGGGGTGCGGCGAATTGGCCATGTACTGACTGATCTTCGACAGGTCGGTGTCAAGAATCACGGTCCCGTTGAGTTCGACCTTGATGGTCGAGCCACGGACGGTGACTTCCTGGAAGTTCCATTGGCCGGCGGGACGCAAATAGCCCCGTTTCGCCGGAGCCATCCCGTAAGCCGACCCGTGGTACTGGCGCGCATCCAGTTTCGAATACTGCGGAGCGTCGTTGTCCAGCACCTGCAGTTCGCACATGCCGACGTAGGCCGTGTCGCCTTGGCCTGGGTAGCGGATCGCCAACCCGTTGTTGCCGCCCGGCGGCAGTTTGAATTCGATCCGCGCCACAAAATCGGCGTACTCATCCTTGGTGTGCAATACGCCACCCTTGCCCTTCTTGCAGCGAATCGCGCCCTCGACGATCTCGTAGTTGTCCACGGCCCCGCCCCAACTGGCCAGCGACGAGCCGTCGAACAGCGTCTTGAACTCGGAAGCCCGCGCTTCGCCGAGCGTTTTCGCCGCCTCGTCGGCCGAAATCTCGCGGATGTACAGGTTGCGCCAGCGAATCTCGCCGCCATGTGTTTGGAGCTGAATCGGTCCCTTGGCGAACAACGGCGAGCTACGATCCCAGAAATTTTCCAGGATCGCGTTGTCCACGACCAGCTTGCCGTTCAAATGAATCGTGGTCCGCGCACCGATCTGCTTGATGCGCAGCGCGTTCCATTCGCCAAATGGCTTGTCCGCCAACACGAGCGGATCTTTGCCGGCGGTGCCGGCGCTGTTGTTCCACAGTCCTCCCGAGCCCTTGTTGGCTCCGAGATTCCACTTGCCGCCCGCCTCGGTCGTGTCCCAGATCTGCACTTGGGGCGTCGCCCGCAGGTAGATGCCGCTGTCGGCCTTCGCCACCGTCTTGTACTCGATCAAGAATTCGATGTCGCCGAAATCCTTGTCGGTCGTCAGGTAGGCTCCCTTGCCGTCGTTGACCAGTTCGCCGTTCTCGACCGACCAGTGCGCTTTCGCGTCCTTCGTCCACTCGTCGATTTTCGCTTGCCGATCCGCGTCGGTCATCTCGGCCAACTTCCGCGGATCGAAGTGCGGCATGCCATGCCAGCCCGACAGATCCTTGCCGTTGAACAACGCCGTGAAGCCCGCTGGCGGCGCCGATTCCTCGGCCTGCGCAACTCCGCCGGCCAACGCGGTGGCGATCGCCGACAAACTCAACGCGATCCGCCCCACGCTCCGCCACTGCCGCCACCAAGCGGCTTTCCCGATACTCATGCTTTCATCCTCCCAAGGGTGCAAGTCCCAGCGAACCGTTCGCCAAGGCGACGCGAGCGGATTGTAACGCCTGGCGGGCCCGCCCGTAGACCGGGGCACGGGTGATCGCGGATCGGTCGCCTGTCACCTGTCACCCGTCACTTGTCACTTGTCACTGGCAAGCGGAAAGTGGAAGGTATGCAAGGGACCGCTGCCATCTGGATCGCGGAAGATGGAAAACTCGCCACCAACGATCGACCAACGAGTGCCCCATGACGAGTGCCCCATGACGAGTGACGAATGCCCCATGACCAGTAACATCCCGCACCCACCCAAACCCATGACGAACTCGGAAAACAACGGCGCCCGTCTTCGCAGCTCGGCTTGGTTTGATTCCCCGGAGCTGTACGGCTGGACTCGCAAGGCGGCTCTGCTCGGACAGGGTTTCGAACGGGACTCGTTCGAAGGCAAGCCGGTGATCGGGATCGCGAATTCATGGAGCGAGCTGACGCACTGCAACCAACACCTGCGGCAGCTGGCCGACGCGGTGAAGCGCGGCGTCTGGCAGGCGGGCGGCGTGCCGCTCGAGTTCCCCGTGATCTCACTGGGCGAATTCAACATCCGGCCCACGGCGATGTTCCTGCGGAACTTGATGAGCATGGACGTCGAGGAGTCGATTCTCGCCAATCCGCTTGACGGAGTCGTGCTGTTGGCGGGCTGCGACAAGACGACGGCCGCGATGCTGATGGGGTTGGCGAGCGCCGATTTGCCGGCTGTTCTCGTCACTGGCGGTCCCCAGTTGAACGCGCATTGGCGTGGTGAATCGCTCGGGTCATGTACCGACTGCCGTCGCTACCAGAACGAATTGCGAGCGGGTCGGATCACACACGACGATTGGCTCGACCTGCAGACGGCGATCATTCGCAGTCCGGGACACTGCATGACGATGGGCACTGCATCGACGCTCGCCATCCTGGCCGAAATGCTGGGCGTCGCGTTGCCCGGCAACGGCACGATACCGGCCGCTGACAGCGCTCGTGCGCGGCTAGCCGAATTCGCGGGCCGAGTGATTGTCGACGCGGTCGCGGCGGACCGCCGGCCGAGTCGATTGATGACGCCAGCGGCGTTCGACAACGCGATCCGAGTCCTCCATGCCATCGCCGGCTCGACGAACGCGATTGTCCATTTGTCAGCGGTCGCTGGCCGGCTGGGTGTCGACCTGCCGCTGCGGCGTTTTGACGAGTTGAGTCAAACGACGCCGACCCTGCTTAATCTGAAGCCGGCGGGCAGTCATTTGATGGAAGACTTCCATTACGCGGGCGGCACCGGCGCGTTATGCCGGGAACTGGCCGACTTGCTGAATCTGGGCTGTGAAAATGTGGCGGGCGCGACGCTGGAGCGGATCGTGTCGGCGGCCCGCTGTGTCAATCATGAAGTGATCAAGCCGCGGGCGACGCCGATTCGTGTTGACGGCGGCCTGGCCGTGCTCCATGGGACGCTGGCTCCGAGCGGCGCGGTGATCAAGCCGAGCGCCGCGACTCCCGGATTGCTCACACACAAGGGCCGGGCCGTGGTGTTCGAGGACCACGACGAACTGCTCGCGCGAATCGACTCGCCTGATCTCGATGTTTCCGCCGACGACATCCTGGTGATGAAGAACGCTGGCCCGCTGGGCGGACCAGGCATGCCGGAATGGGGCTTGCTGCCGATTCCCGCCAAACTGTTGCGGCAGGGAGTGCGCGACATGGTGCGGATCAGCGACGCTCGGATTAGCGGCACGGCGTTCGGCACGGTGGTCGTGCATGTCGCGCCCGAATCGGCCGCCGGCGGGCCGCTCGGTCTTGTGCGGACAGGCGATTGGATCGAACTGGACGTGCCTCGTCGCCAGCTGAATCTACTGGTCGCCCCTGACGAGCTATCCCAACGCCGCTCGACACATGCCAACCGGCTCAGGCGCCCCGAGCGTGGCTACGCGCGCCTTTACCACGACCACATCCTGCAAGCCGACCGCGGCTGCGACTTCGATTTCCTCCCCCGCGTCAACCCGCAATAAGCGACTGGCTGTTTTGCCACGGCGGAATCTGGCAGAGAAGAGATTTGGGCCTGTCCGAAACTCATCAGCCAACCGATAGGCCGGTGACTTGCCGTGATTCACCTCTTCGGGATTGGTCCCCGGCGCTTGGTGATTGCTTCCCGTGAGCTTGGTGATCTTCTTCCAATAAGGCAGCAGCCATGCCTCGAAATCATGGAGTGCGACATGGGGATGAAATCGCTTTTCTACCCCCACCCATTGCCTCATTTTCTGCTTGGCGACCTGGGCTGTCGGAAACTCTGGAGGGTTACTTCCGGTATAAACGTCCGTCAAAGCGATGACGGCATCGGCGGGTTGTTCTTCGTCACTGAGCAAGTTCTCGACGACTCGCCGCAGCTTGGTGCCGGTAGGAATGCGACCGTCATAGGGAACGAAGTCCAACTTCGGCATCTTTCCCGCCAAATGAGTGCTCAAAAATGCGATCAAGTGCGATTTGAATGACTTCTCCGTTTTCCCTTCCACAAGTATGGCGATTCTCATGGCCGACCTCCGATGCGGCCCATGCGCCACACTTCGTCCAGTGTGCAGTCTTAGTGAAAGCAAGTCGGGATGCAAGCTGACTTCGGGCTCGTCGATCATGGTTACGGAAGTCAGGCCGGGACTTTGAAGAAGAGTTGTCAGCCACAAGAACCGCAGTGTTCCTTCCGAAAGCTGGTGCATGTAAAACGGGTTCTTGCTCGTCTTGTCCTTCCAGGTCATCGCCAACGTGCCAGCCGCCACAGGCGGGAAATTCAACCTCTCAAAATCGGGGAATCCCGCCCGCAAGGTAGCCTCGATGGTCTCGAAGCGATCAGGATCGGTTTCTCTCAGCGTGTAGAGGCACGAGACCAAATCTTCGCCGTCATGCCCTGGCAGTTTGGCATCACGCATTTGTTGGGGCAGGCGGATCGGCGCTCGTCGGCTCACATCGAGAACATGGTAATGCGTCGAAGAGGCGAGGTGCTTGCGGAAATCCTCCGGTTCCTGGAACATCTTCGGCACTTGAGACAAGGCCGATTCCGTGGGGTTGTAGTCCCAATTGGGACGAACCAGTCCTCGCTTACCGGCTTCGGGTTCGTAGTATCGAATGTCGCCATGATGGGCTTGGATGTGCTTAAACGGTTGTGGCCTCTTGTCACGCTGATGGGTCAATGTTTCATCGACAATCTCGTAGCCGACCCCGTGGGGGGCAGTGGCAATTCGATACTCGATCGGATTGGCACCCGGAATCCTCATCCCCAGCTTAAACGCCATGAACCTTGCCTTGTCTCCCTTGGTGGCGACAAGATTGGTCAGGTTGCTTTCGATCCCCCCGACTTCGCTCATCGTCTCCTTCAACCTGCCCGCAGCCGAAGCAGCTAGAAGGGAAAACACGTCCAACAACGACGTTTTTCCGCCTCCGTTTGCACCGATGACGACGTTGAGCGAATTCAGTTCGAGGTCAACGTCGTGCAGGCGTCGAAATCCCTCGATATGAACGGTCTCGAATATGTTCCGCATGATTCGCCGAGTGACCGATTTACCGTTTCCTCGTTTCGAGGTGGGCGGTGTTACGAATCGCGCTTTGCATTGGTCGGTTCGGAGCGCGACGCCGCGGAGGCACGACTTGGCTTCGTCTTCATCGGAAGCGGCTGGAGCAGCCAGCCGAAGAAACGCAGGACCAGCAACACGCCCAGCAGGGGAAGCAAATACACCAGCAGCCGCGGGCGGACCACCACCGCGACTCCGCAGGCGGCCGCCACCCCCAACATCCACGGTGGACAAACCCGCAGTAACCGCTCGAGCTGCGGCAACGCGAGCCACAACGATGCCAACAGCACGCCGGCTCGAAGACCAGCGCTCGATAAGGCACTCCAGTCGCTATCCCGAGTCCCGTACGTCCAAACTCCGTAGGCCCCCAAGACCAAACACAGGACGGCGAAGATTCCCAACAACGCCCGCCGCATCGTTCTCCTTCCTTGGCCTTGCGGCTAGATCCGGTCGAGCGTGTCGACCCATCGCATGAGCTCGTCGAGCTCTGTTTCGTTCAGATCGCGCGCCTGATCCAACGTGCCGAACGTCACCGGGAACTTGGCGTCGCGCAGCCGTTTGATCGACTCTTCAAGCGTCGCCGCCCGCGGTGACTTCGGCGTGCCCGCGAAGTGGATCGCCAACCGCTGGAATGGATCGGTCTCCGGGTAATTGCCACGTGGCGGCGGGCCCGCGTCGACCAACGAAACCCCGCGCACCGTCTCCCGGCGTCCCGTCGCGACAAGCCATGCCATCGAACCGCCACCCTGATAGCCATGCACCACCACGCGGCTCGCGTCGATCGTGTAGCGCTTTGACACCTCATCCATCGTCTTGCGAATAAACTCGACTTCGTCCGGCGTCCAGCGTTCCGGCTTCGCCGCCTTCGGGGCCAACAAAATCAGACCATAGCGTTCGCAGACTCCCTTCCAGCGTTCGACCACATCCTTTTCGTCGTATCCACCTGGCGCGTGGAGCCAAACGACAAGGCCGCTTGGAGTGCTCGCATCGTAGTTGGAGGGAACGTAGGCCATGCATTCGTTCTTATCCTCCACCAACCGAATCGGCACGACGCCCAGCGCCGGCGGTTCGCCCGCCTTTCCACCTTCATTGGCTTTGGCGTCATTCCCCTTCGCCTCGTCCGCTTTGGCCTCTCCCGGCTTGCCATCGTTCGGTTTCGCCGGCGCCGACGCAGCGGCGGCGGCAGGTGGCAAGTCGGCTGGAATCTCTTCGGGGAGCGCGGTCGCGGCGATCTCCACCGACAGCGTTTCCATTCCACGGATCACCGAGAGCGACACCTTTTGACCGGCTTCGTTCGCGGAGACACGATCTTGCAATTCACGCACCGTCGCGACGGGAGCGCCGCCACAGGCGACGATGCGGTCATCGGCCTTCAACCCCGCTTTCGCCGCGCCACTCTCTGGATACACCCATCGAACCGGCACGCCAGGAAGGGCGTCGCCGTTCGGTCCCCGAGCAGGCACTCGACGCGGCAGAATCCCGAGGAACGGATGGGCATACGGTTCCAATTTACTCACCAGCGTCAACGTCGCGGTGACGCGTTCGGTGCCACGCTGCACGGTGGCGGCAACCGATTCACCGGCATAGTATCGCCCCAACGCATGCTTTAACTCGCCCAGACGCGTGATCGGCGAGCCGCCGAGTTCGACGATTTTGTCGCCCGCCTTGAACCCAGCGGCCGCGGCCGGCGACTTCACTTGCACCAAGCCGATTTCGGCCGGATCCGAATTGTTGTCTTGCCCTTTGAGCACCACGCCCATCAGGCCACTTTCAAGGTTTTCACCCTTTTTCCACCGTTCCAGCCGTGGCAAGAGCTCGGCCATCGGCACCGCGAACCCGATCCCCGAATCGTAGAGCTCGGCGCCCGCCAATTCCGGCTGATCGCCTTTCGCCTGCGGTGACAGCGGGACCAGCACCCCGAGCACTCGGCCGCGAATGTCGATCAGCGGCCCGCCATAATTGCTGGGCGAAATCTTCGCATCGGTCTGGATCGCTTTTCCCCAGATGCGGTTGACGGCGCTGAGAACGCCCACCGACGCGTTCGGCACTTGGCCTTCGAACGTCCGCCCCACCGCGATGCTCCACTGCCCGGGCCGCATCTCCGCCACCGGCACCATCTCCGGCACCGGCAATTTAGCGGTCGAGTTGACCTTGAGCAGCACAAGCATCCGGCTGTTATCGCGGGCCACGATCCGCGCCGCCGCTCGTTCGCCCGACGGCAAACTGATCAGAATCGACGTCGGCTGCTGCGCGAAGTTGAACGCGCTGGAGACAATGAAGCCGTCGTCGGAAACCACCAGTCCCGTGGTCGGGCCCTCGCCTACGAGCAAGTTGCCGACTTTTTCCAACCCGCCAATCGTCTCGATCCGCACGACGGACGGCGCGATCCGGCGAACCGCCGCGCGAAACGCCTCCTCTTCCAATTCCGTGACATCCGCCTGGGCCATCAACCGCCCAGGAAAACTCAAGGCGGCCACACAGAGCGCCAACCAGCTAGCCCGAACCATCCGCGATAGACTCACGATCGACACGCCTCGGTCCCTTCAGGTGTTAGCTACAAGCGATTCGCTGATCGCCGCACAGGAAACGGGTCACTGGTCACTTGGTCACCGGTTATCCGTTATTGGTCGCCGCATTCGAGGACGAATTCTTTGAGGTCCTGGCCGCGTTGCACGATGATCCGCACTTCATCCAAGCGATCGATGAACGTCAGTTCCTCGCGGAGACCTTTGCACGAACTGATCGTGCGGTCGTTGACGAACAGGACCAGATCGTCGGCGAGAACGCCCGCTTTGGCGGCCGACGAACCGGGGATTACTCGATCGATAAATGGCGGCGTCTTGGGAAGCACATCGGGAACCAGGGACAGGCCGAGCAGCGCCAACGTCGCCGGCTCCTTCGGCTTTTTCGCATTCTCGGCAGCGGCCGCCGCGCGTGGGCGAACACGTCCCGCCAGGATATCGTCGACCGCGCCGGAGATTTCACTGATCGGCATCGCGTAGTTGAGCCACGTGTTATTGAGCGAGTTTTTCAGTTCCTTGCCGAGCATTCCGATGAGCCGGCCTTTGCGATCGGTCAACATGCCGCCAGCCGCGCCCGGGTTGTTTGTCATGGCGTCCAGCACATAAACCGTGCCATTGTAGGTCGTCTCGAATCCGCCTCGCCGAGCGGACAGGGGCGTCTTCGCCGATACGATCCCCTTGAGCACGCTGACCGGTTCGTCGCCCGTTGCCACATTGAACAGGTTCGAAAACGCCAACACTCGAGCGCCCGGCTCCACGGACACGGCGCTTGGCAGCGACATGAACGGCAGGTCTTCGCCCTCCACCTTGAGCACGGCGATTTCCAGTCGCGGGTCGGCTCCAACCATGGTCGCTGTCATGCGGCGGCCATCGTGGAGGATCACGGTCACCTCGCCCGATTCGGTGTCGAGCACATAATTCCAGGCGGTGAGAATATGGCCGGTCGCCGAGATCAGAAAACCGCTCTGGTACGATTCCAGCCCCTTCAAACCGCCGGCCCCGTAGATTTTCACCGCCTTGGTTTGGGCCTGCGCCACGACCTGGGACAGCGATGGCGAACCGGTCGCGGCGGGCCCTGCCACGGACTTGGCCGGCGGCTCTTGGGCGCCGAGCGGCAAGCGGACGGTCACCAAACCCAGCAGCACCATGGCGAGTCCGGCGCGTCCCGCCATGGAAAGGCGAACGCGACGCGCCACTCGGTCGGCGAGCCCCGAAGTTTCCGTTCGATCGATGTTTCGCATGTCGGACTTTCCCAGCGCGGTTCGAACCGCGGTGATTGAACCGCGTCCGAGGACGCGGAATGGAATCGCTATGTCCCCGGCTTGGCGGCAGGAGCGGCGTTCGCAGGCGTTGCGTTCGCAGGCGTTGCGCCGGCAGACGTTGCGCCGGCAGGCGTTGCGCCGGCAGACGCCAACTTCAGCGTGTTGAGCGTGATCACGCCAAACGTTTGGTCGCCGACGCGGACTTCCAGCTTGTGAGGCAATGCTCGGCCGTCGACCAACCGGTAGTCCGCGAATCGGATCTCGCACGGATCGCCTTCGTCGTCAACGGCCGCTTCTAGGGCCGCGAGTTGTCCGGAGACGGGATCAAACAGGAAGCCAGCTTCGACAACCTGATACGTGGCGGTCAGAACATCGAAAAACTTCGATTCCCCCGCGAGCGGCAACGTTCCCAGATAACTGACCGCACCGAACTTTTCCGGACCTTGGACCAGCATGCGTTGCCACAAATGGAGGGCGACGAGCAAGCCGCCGCTCTGCGGCGGTCCGAGTTGTTCGTTGAAGTCCTTGCTCAGGTCGACTCGGAATTCGCCAGCCGGCAACTTCGCGACCAGTTCCTTCGGACCGAGCGTGAATTCGCACGGTCCGGCTCCGGCGATCTCGCCACTGAGCGTCCAGGCACCGGCCGCCGTTTCGAAACTGCCGGCCTTCTGGAACGCGGACCAGACGCGATCGCGATTGGCTTCGTTGAAATAGTAGTTCGCGAAGCCCGTCCGCTTCTTGATCAGCTTTTGCGCCGCCTCGGGAATCGGTTTGGCAGCCGGCTGCGCAAGCGGACCGGCCGGCGGCCCCTCGGGACGTGGCTCCGGCTTCGCGCCTGGTTTCGACTCGGGTTTCGAATCAGGTTTCCCCGCCGGCTTTTCTACCGGCTTTTCCCCTGGCTTCTCGCCGGGCTTTTCGCCTGGCTTTTCTTGATCACCGTCGGGCGGGCCGCCCGGTTGCTGGCCCGGTTTGGGAACAGGTTTGCCGGCCGGGCGGCGGTTGATCAAGGCGAGCAGTTCCTCGTCGCCATGAACACCGGCGAGCCGCACGAAGATTTCCTTCTGCTGGCCATCGCGGCGATAGACCAAAGGGACTCGCCAACCCTTGGGATAAATCCCAAGCACATTTTTAAAGGTGTTGGTGGAACCGATGGGGCGTCCGCCGAACGAGACAATCTCGTCACCGAACTGCAAGCCGCGACGGCTGGCATCGCACGATTCCAGGATGTTCGTCACCACGACGCGGCCATCCTCATCGGTGCCGACGGTCGCGCCGAGTGTCGCATGGTCGACGATGCGGCCGCCCCGCAGGTGGCCCATGAAGTACTTGATTTGATTGATCGAAATGGCGTAGCCGACACCCACGTTCACGCGGCCGCGTTTCTCGAACGAGCCGCGGCCGTTGATTCCGATCAGTTGGCCAGCGGCGTTGAACAGCGGCCCGCCCGAATTACCAGGATTGATCGCGGCGTCGGTCTGAATGCAGTCGGCGTATTCCAGCAGGGTGCCGGCCGGATACTGATAGCGATGGACACCGGAGACGATGCCGTAGCTGATCGTCGGCTGGAAGTCGGTTGCCAACAGCAACGGATTGCCAGCGGCGAAACACCAATCGCCGACCTTTACCGTGTCGCTGTCGGCCATTTCGGCGACCGGAAAATCATCGCGTCCGAGCAGCCGGATCAGCGCGACATCGCCGACAGGGTCGATGCCGCACAGCACCGCGTCGTAAAGTCGGCCGTCGTTCATGCTGCATTTCATGTAATCGCCGCACGGCTGCGTCACGTGGTAGTTCGTCAACGCGTAACCGTCCGGCGTAATGACGACGCCGGAACCGCCGCCCTTGCCACCCGGCTCGAAAACCGACACGGTGGACCGGGACGCTTTCGCGACCGACGCGATCCGAGCCTGCTCGGCCTCCAACACGGCGGACGGCAGATCGATCGGCGCAGCCGTGGTGGCCGGCGCAGGCGGATTGGGAACTGGCGGCTTCGCTTCTTGAGCAACCGCCGCCGACCCCAGGAAGCGCCCCAACGATAGCTCGACGCGCCCTGGACAGGCGAACGCTGCCGCCGAGAAAACAAGTACGGCCAAGAGCCGCGCTCCAAGCCAGCCGCTCAGGCGACGCCGCTTGTCCAAGCGACTCTGTGCCTTCAGGCGACTCGGCCGGTGCTGCCAGGGACAGCCGTTTTTGTCTCCGGCCGCGTCACGTGGCGGGACCGCATTATCCACTGTCATTTCGTGACCCTTGCATTGCCCAGGACTAGCCAGTCGGCGCGATCGCCTTCTTCACCGAAGTCGACCAAGATCGCCAATCGCCGCACGGAGGAGATATC
>CAIXSC010000352.1 GCA_903921945.1 uncultured Planctomycetaceae bacterium | reverse complement strand
GCTCGCCTGGTTCGCGCTTCGAGTCCACGGCAGATCGCCTTGAGCGCGGACAGCGTCGCCATCCGTGGCAGCCAGCGCGAAAAGGCTTAGCGCGAAAACCAGCATTCGAGGCCAAACGGTGGCGCGACGCGGGACGAAGTGGGGCAAAGCCGGCATGTCGAGTATCTCCGATGCGAGGTTCGGGTCGGCCGCGAAGCGTGGGCCCCGCGCACGTGTCATTCGTCTCGTCGTTTCATGGTCTTTCGCCAGGGCATCGCCGGATCGCGACGCACGGCGATCAGCACGATGCCAATGCCAGTCGCGGCGGCCACCGCTAACACAGCCCCAAGCGTCGCCCAGCTCGGGCCGGGATCGGACGCGACCACCGGCGCCTGCCAACGCGGCGCTTTCGCCAACACAACCGGGGCGACCTGAATGTCCCGAGCCGTCTGATAAGCCCAGCGTTTGAAGAACAACCCGGTGAATTCCACCTCCTCATGCAGTTGCGTCATCCCGCCCTCTTCGAACTTGTCCTTGACCGGCGGAAATCCGGGCGGCAATTCCAAACTGTAGATGACAATCGGCGAATTCGGTCCCCCCGCCGGCCGCAGCCAACACAGGTAGTAATGCGAAATCCCCACGCGATTCTTCGGCGCCGCGACTCGGTAAGCCAAATGGACCACCCCGCGAACCGTCACCACTTTGCCGCGATAGTCCCGCGGCTGTTTGAACAGCGGCAGATAGCCTGTCGGGCCCAGCGATTCGGTCCGTAGTTTCTCGGGCGAAGTATCCCGCAATCGTTGGAACCAGCGAAACCAAACCGCCTTCTCCGCCGCCCGCGAAACCGTGTTGTCCCGAATCGAAGCCACGGCGACGTCATCCAGATACTGCCGCAGTCGCCCGACCAACTGCGGATCGCCAACCGCCTCCTCCGCCGTGGTCGCCGTGGTCGTCGCGGCTGGGGTGGTTGGCGTTGCTGGCGCTGTGGTCGCCGCGGCTGGCTCAGCTGTCGTGGGTGTTGTCGCTGTCGCGGCTGGCGTGATTGTTGTTGCTGTCGCGGCGGGCGCGGTTTTCGTCGCTGTCGCGGCTGGCGTCGCTGTCGCTGAAATTGAGCGCGACGGCGGAAGGGACTCGCCGGCCGCCGCTGCGGGCGACTCGCCGCTAGCCTCACTGTCCGACTCGGGCGCGATCCACGTTTCGAGCAGCGGTCGCCAGTGGCGCGGCCAACGTTGGTTCAGGTAATCGAGCCGCTGGCGCCAGATGAGCTGTTCTTCGTCGGTCAGGTTCCCCAGCGAATCGAACGCCGACACGCAGTACGCGGTCCAGTGTTCGGCCGCCCTTCCCAGCAGTTCGTTCCAGGCTGCTCGATCGGTGGCGGGCAAGCGTTCACCCGCGCTTCGGGCATCAAGGGCGGCGTACAACAACAGTTGCTGGTCGCCGTTCAGTTCGGCCAAGAGCGACCGCCAAGCGTCCTGCGAGGCGGCCGCAAGCTCGGTCGGCGAGTCGGAATCGGCCACCCCCCACCGTCCCGGCGGTTCCGCCGGATCGGCCGCCACCTTGCCCGCGTTGGAACTCGGCTTGGACGATTGACCGATAATCGCGAGATCGCCGTCTGGAGCAGGCGACACGGGCAGTTGAGTATCGGGGGAATCGTCCGCGATTTCCGCCTCGGTGAGCGGCGTTCCGCCGGCGATCGGCCGCTGCTCGAATCCAAGCAGCACCCAAAATTGCGGATCGCGGACGCGGACCAGCGTCATGACCAGAAGGAACACGGCGCCGACCATCGCCAGCAACCGCAGTTGCACGGCTCGGGAACTGTAGTTGAGAGGGCCACGACGCGGGTCCTCAGGTGGACGGGTGGCAAATCGGGGCGCCATGGTTTCGCTCGTTATCGCGTGGCGACGTGGCAAGGTGAGAGGACGTTACGGCGGACCAATCCGGCAGTCAAAACGAACGGAATCGCGAACAGAACCACAAACCGGCTCGCGACGGGAATCGCGGGCCGTATCGCGGCGGGAATTGTCAGAATTGTTGGCGGCCCCGCCCGGCGCGGACACCGACTACGCCGTACTATAGCAGCCTGCCACTCGGGGTTCTTGTCGCGCGAGGGCCGCCGATTGCGATCGTTGTCCGGGAACGTTCCCCCTTGAATGTCGCGAGGAATCCGGCAGGGCGAGTTGCCAGACGTGCGTGGTGTTTTATACTTAGGGCTACTTTTGGGGCGGCGGACGGTCTTCGTCGGCGATCTTCGCGAAGGATTCGGTTTCATGAGCTGTACGCTGAAGTTCCGCAATTTCGTCAGGAGTTTGGCCGGCGGGTTCGCTATCGCGGCCGGTCTGGCGGCGGCAGTGTCCGACGGTGGCAAACTTGCTGCCGGCGAGCCGGTTCGGGAGTTTCTCGAAGCGCTCCGCGAAGCCAACTACTACGACGTGGCGATCGACTACATCGATCAGAT
This sequence comes from uncultured Planctomycetaceae bacterium, assembly GCA_903921945.1. GTDB lineage: Bacteria > Planctomycetota > Planctomycetia > Pirellulales > Pirellulaceae > CAIXSC01. The sequence continues at coordinate 929 of CAIXSC010000352.1, read as the reverse complement.
GGCGAACAGTCCGCTCGCGCCCGTTGCCGTGAAGGAGTCGCTCGCCTACGAACGCGGCGTGACGCTCATGCAAGGCGCCCGTTTCCAAAAAGACTTCACCTTGCGTGAAAAACAGCTCGACTCCGCCCAGCAAGCATTCGATCAGTTCGTCACCAACCAGCCGAACCATCCGATGGCGTTCGCCGCCAAAAGCGAACTCGGCAACCTGTTGGTGGAGCGCGGCAACCTGAAAATGGAACGCGTGAAACGGCCGGCGGAAACCGGCAAGGACAAGCTCCGCGCGGATGCCAAGACGCTCTATCAAACCGCGTACAAGACGTTCCAAACCTTGAGCGCGGACCTGAAGACCAAGCTGGAACAACTGCCGAAGAACATCGATCAGAAGAAAGATCCGAAGCGCTACGAGCAGCGCGATCAGATGCGGGCGGACTACCTGCAAGCCGAGTTGCTCGCGGCCGCCGTGCTCGAAAAGTCGGCCGACGCGATGGATAAGGCGGGCAAGGAATACAAGGACACGCTGACCGCCGCCGCGAAAGAATACGGCGATCTCTACAACAAGTACCGGTCACGCGTCGCTGGCCTCTACGCCCGGATGTACCAGGGCCGCTGCTTCCAGAATATGGGCAACTTCAAGGAGGCGATCAGCTACTACGAGGAACTGCTGCAAAATCCGGAAGAGCCCCGCGATTTCCATGAGCTGCGGACGAAGGTCATGCTGCTGGCCGTCGACTGCTGGATGCACGACACGCAAAAGAAGTACAGCGAAGTCCTGGTGAAGGCCGCCCCGTGGGTGGAAAAGGCGTATCCGTCCGAAATGCGGTCGGGGGAATTCCAAGGACTGCGGCTCGCGGTCGCTCGGGCTAACAAGGCGATGGCGGACCAAATCAAGGCGACCAAGCCCAAGGACCCGCAAATCTCCCAACTCATGG
>CAIXSC010000351.1 GCA_903921945.1 uncultured Planctomycetaceae bacterium | reverse complement strand
GTGTCGATCGTGCTGAGTCCGCCTTTGAGGAAGAGCAGGATCACCGACACACCCGCGGCGCCCGGACCGTCCGCCGTCGACCCCGGCGAGTTCGCGGCGGCCGCTTCGGCAGCGAGCAGTCGTTCGAGCGGGAATGTCGACCCGAACAGACCGGCGGCTCCGATCCGCAACATATCGCGGCGGTTCCAGCCATCACAAAACGGGCGTTGGGAGCGCATGGCGGCTCGTCCTTATCTCTAGTGATTGAAGGCGAATTCGAGCGTATTCAGGAGGGTCCAGGCAAGGTCTTCGGCCGCTTGTCGGCGATCCGTGGCCGTCCGCAGGTACTCGGTGGCGTTACTTCGTTCTTCGGCGGTCGGAGGCCGGCTGTAGAAGGCAAAGTACAGTTCTTCGATTAACCGCTGATCGTCGAGCGAACCGCGGACCAGCCGGGCGACAGTGCCCGCTTCGTGGGTCAACTTGGCGTGGACGCGGTCGGAGTTGAGCAAGTGGAGCACTTGCGCGACGCTCGGCGCATCGATTCGTTCGCACGCGCAGGCCGTCTTCCGCACCGGGCGTCCGAAGAGGGACAGGAAGTAGTGGTCGACGCGGCTGTCCCATAGTTGGACCGCGCGTGTGCCGCGCGGCGCGCCGTCGAACTTTTCGGCGACACCCGTCACTTGGCTCACCGCGTCGAGCAACACTTCGGCTTCCATCCGCCTCAGCGGCGCGCGGGAAAAATTCTGCTCGTCGTTGGCGTTCGTCACGTTGGTCACGGTCGACTGCTGGTAGACCCGCGAACGTGCAATGGTTCGGACGAGCGACCGCAAATCAAAACGGTGCTCGACCAAATCGCGCGCCAGCGAGTCCAGCAGCTCGGGGTGGCTTGGCGGGTTGGTTTCCCGGAAATCATCCACCGGTTCGACCAAGCCGCGGCCGATCATGCGGGCCCAAACGCGGTTGGCCAGATTGCGGCTGAACCACGGATTGCTCTCCGAGGCGAGCCATTGGGCGAGCACCAGGCGGCGGTCGCCGGTCGGATCTTTCTCGGGTTCGACCGTGCCCAAGGCGTGCGCCGCGACCCGCTTGCCGGTTCGCGGGTGCGTGGTCGCCGGATCGCCTTCCGCCACCAACACTTCGCCACCGGCCGACGGGCGTCGCTGTAGCTGGGCGAAGAACGCCGTCATGCCGAAGTAATCGTTTTGGCTCCAGCGATCGTATGGATGATGATGGCACTGCGCACAGGCGATGCGAATGCCGAGGAACACCTGCGAGACCGTCGCGGCGGCTTCGCCCGGTTGGTTGACGACCTTGAACAGATTGCCCGCCGGCACGTCGGCGAGTGGCCCTTCGGCCGTCAGGATCTCGGCGGCGAAGTCGCTGAGCGGCTTGCGATCCGCCAAGCTGTCGCGAATCCAACGATACATTTCGTAGGCCGCTTTATGCCCCAACGTCTCGCGATCGACCCGCAGTTGGTCGGCCCAGTAGAGCGCCCAATAGTCGTTGAATTCGGGGCGCTCGAGCAGTTCGTCGATCACTCGTTCGCGGCGCGTCGGTTCGGTGTCCGCCAGGAACCGACGGGACTCGTCGGCCGTCGGGAGACGGCCAAGCAAATCGAGCGTCAGACGGCGCAGAAAACGGGAATCATCCGCAATCGGCGACGGGGCGATACCGAGCTTCGCGAGCCGTTCGTCGACTAAACGATCGATAAAATTGAATCGCGGCAACGCCTGCGCGGCGGCGGCCAAGTCGGCTGGAAGCGGCTCGCCGCGCGGGACCATCGCCTGGAACAACGCGACTTTTCCGAGGTAACTTGCCATCACGGCCGCGGAGCCAGGCAATTGGCCGGCCGTCACGACGCCATTGCCGTCGACACGAGCGATCGATTCCTGGTTCGACTGGAACGTTGCGAGCGAGGTCGCGTCGGTCCGGCGTCCGTCCGACCAGACCGCGGTGACTCGGAGCGGCACGACGGCGCCAGCGGACAGCACCAATTCGCGCGGCGCCATCTCGATGCGTTCCACCTGCGGATCCTCGGGCGAGCCAAACGGCAAGCCGGCCGCGATCCAATCCCGCATCAGACGGTATTCGAGCCGATCGGGTTCGATTCGCACACCGCCGCCGTGCGGCATCCGGCCGCTCATCTTGAGCAGCAGCAAGCTGCGGTCGGGCGCGGCGGGGAAGACGCGGCGTCCACGGCCTTCCATGGCGAGCGCGCGGTGGTCGAATTCAGGATCGGACCCAAACACGCTCAGCCGAAAACCGTTCTGGCCTTCCGCCTTGCCATGGCAACCCGATGTGTTGCAGCCGAACTTCGAGAGGATCGGCACGATGTCATTTTCGAAATTGAACCGACGCGCGGTTGCCGAGTCCACCGTATCCACAGCGGCCGGCGTCGGGGTCTGCGCCAGGACGCGAGCGGTTCCGAGCGCCCCGGCGCTCGATAACAGGGCCGCGACAAGCCAGACGGCCGTGCGTCTAGCGATCACGATGACCGGCATCGCATCGTGCGTACGCAACCTGGACATGGCCGCTCTCCGATTCGTCAAGCGTGAGGGTGGGTTATCTGGCATCCGCCACGGATTCGCACACGTTTATCCTTCCCTTCAATCCTAATGCAAGGCCAAGCGGGAAAAAGGCCCGTGGATTTCCTTTTTTCGAGAATTGGCGTGCGACAACCGAAGGACTTCCGCGATAAACGTCTCCCCTCGAAACCGAATGTTTGGGGATCGCAACAGCGAAAAACTCCTGAATTCCACGCGGGAGACGCGAGTTGTTGGGGAGTTCGACGTGGGATCTCCTGTCTTCGAACTGGCGAGGCGTTCCCTTCGAGACCGTCGGACTGCGGCGTGATGCGGCGAAAGAGGCGCCGGGCGCTGACGGGAATGCTGGGCGCTGAAAGGGCGCCGTGCGCTGAAAGGGAATGCTGGGCGCCGACGGGAATGCTCGGCGCTGCCGGACTGCCGGGGCCCGAAGAGGGTCGCCGGGGCCCGAAGGGACTGCAACAGGCTCGCCCAGGGCAATGCGAAGCGGCGCAGACGCGAAGCGGCGCCCTGGGTTATCGGACACACCCGATTTCCATCGCTCGGCTCAGCCAAAGCGAGTGACGACACGCTTGCCTTCGACGATCGAATAGGTCCGAAATTCCCCGTCGAACGTTCGCCTTTCCGCGTCGATCGCAGACGAACCGCGGCCGGCTGTTGTGTGCGTGCTTCTTTGTGCCTCCGTGACTCTGTGGCTCTGTGAGACCTTCTCCCAGAGAGCGAACAAGCCCTTAAGAGCCCAATCAGCCCGTGAGAGCCCAGCAAGCCGTGGCAGGCCCAAAAAAGCCCCAAAGAAGCCCCGAGAAAGCCCCAAAAACGCGCAGGCAAGCTCGGCCGAAACGCTGTTCCGCTAAGAGAAACGGTAACCGGACGAGCCCGGGAGTTTCGGAGTGAGCCCGCGGGCGGCTCGCCGCGCGTGTTCATGTTTTGGGTATTGTTCGGCGCTCTCAAGCGAGCCCCGTTCGCGTGTTCTCTCGTTCTACCGGGCGTGGGCGGCGGCGGCGGAACGGCTACTCGGACAGCCATCGCTGTAGAAAAGCGTAGGCGCGGTCGCGAGCGGCGGCGGGAAAGCTGTGCGGCGCGTCGGGATAGAAACCAGCGAGCCGCTCTGATGACAGATCGGACGACGGTTTGGCTTTCGTCCCGGCAGGCTGGGAATCGGCGAACAGGGCGTAGACGGGGCGGGCCAGGGCGAGCGCGTCGCGGACACCGCTCACATCGAAGTCGCTATCACGCGTCGCCGCCACCGCCAGGAATGGCCGCGGCGCGATCGCCGCGATCAATTCGGGAAAGTCGAACGGCAACCGCTTGGCATCGTTGCCAAACTCGCTGGCGATGCGCGGCATGTAGCGCGGCCCGGTCCAACTCGGCACATCGTCCTTCGCCAACGTCGAGAATCCGCAACTGGATACGATCACCCGCAAGCGCGGCTCGAACAGTGCCGTGAATATTGCGTTGTGGCCGCCCAGCGAGTGGCCGATGCAGCCGATCCGCGTTGAGTCGACCATCGGCAGCGTTTCCAGCAAATCGACCGCCCGCGAGTTATCCCACACCGCCTTCATCGTGCCGCTGGCGTAGCCGCGCTTCGGCGCGAAGTCGTACGGGTGCTCGCCCAGCGACGGGTAATCCGGGGAGAGCGTCACGAAGCCGCGCTGCGCCAACTCCAACGCGTATCGCATCTCGGCATCGCCGCCAAGGCCCACAGCTTCGTTCTTGCCGATCGCGGTCGTCTGATGCAAACACAGGATGGCGGGGACTCGCTTCGGCTCCGCTTGAACCAACGCTTCGGGAATCAGCAACCATGCGGTGACCCGATCGTCGTCATCGGAACGGTACGAAAGCTTTCGCGCCACCACTCCGTCGCGGCGGGTTTCTTCGATCACACGCACGTCAAGCGGTCCGCGGCGAAGCGGACCGGGAAACGAACCAGCGACACGTTCAAAATGCCGCACGATGTGCTCGCGGCGTCGGTTCCAGTCCGCGACACTCTTGACGGGCTGGGTTGTGGCCGTCTGCGGCTCGCTGGCGTGCTCGCGGTACTCCATCAGCCGACCGCGGTCAGGGTAATCCGGTAGTGCCGGCCGCGGTTCGAATCGGCCGACCGGAAAGCCTTGCGAGTAGTCGATCGCGAACTGCCCGTTCGCGGTGGCGAACACCACGGTCCCGCGGTGTTCGAAGTCGCTTGGGCCGGCGCGTTCGAGCGACTTTGGTCCGCCTTCGCGCAGGTAGTCGCCCGCAACCTTGAACACGATCTCCGTGCGGTCGCCCAGCGAATGGCCGGCCGACTTGAACGCGACGCCATCGAGTTGATCGCGGTGGATGAAATGGGGTTCAACATCCAAACCGGTCCGCTGCATCGACGCGACCATCTCCTCAGCATCCGCGAACGGGCAGGTCACATCTTCGCGGCCATGAACGACCAGGACCTTCGCCGTCGAACCCAGTTGTTTCACCTGGGCGAGATGTCCGCGATGGGCGAGCAACCGCAGCTCTTGGTGATCGGGCGCCAAGTAATTGGGATGGGACGGATCGCGACGATAACGGGCGTTTAAATCGCTGCCGCCTGGGAGATGAAACGCGATGTCGTCGCTCAATTTTTTCATGCCGCATAGATCGACAACGCAAGCGAAGGTGCGGGGCGCGAGTTTATTCGCCATCAGGCTGACATTCCCGCCGCCCGAACCTCCCGTGCAGAATAGCCGGCCATTGGCGAACGGCCGCCCCTGGGCCGTCAAACGATCACGTGTCCACCACAACGCGCGAAGCGCGTCGAGCGCCTGGAGGTAGCCGAAATCGTAAGGCTCGGGGCCTTCGATCGAGTCCTTCGGGCCGCTCTGCAAGTAATTCACGCACAACGCGACCACGTTCAAACTGGCGGCCAGTCGACGCGGGTTCGCGGTGCCGACGCAGTCCGTTCCGCCCCAATTGTGAAGCGTCAGCATGACTCCCGTCCGCGGTCCGACCGACTCCAACGTTCCCTGGGGATAATGCACTAACACTCGCACCCGACGCTCGCCCGGACGCGCCGGCCATTCCTGCGCCGGCAATTCCACCGCTCCATCCATCGCCGGCAGCGTTGGCCAGGATGGCTCGGCCCCGCTACTGCCCGCCAGCGGCGCGACCAAGATCAGGGCTGCGATCACAAACCGCGTCACGAACCGTGTCACGGAATGCGTTACAAACCACGTGACAAACGGCGTCATAAGCCGCGTGACAGAGGGCGTCACAAACCGCGTGACAAAGGGCGTCACAAAACGCGTGACAATCGGTGTCACAAAACGCGTGACAATCGGCGTCACAAAACGCGTGACAGAATGCGTCAGCCCGGCATACGGGAAGCGCGTCGAGCGCATGGCGGTCCTCCTGAGCGGCCGTCGCGGCGACCGGGGCGATTCGAATGACTGGACGGGAGCGATGGTCGGAGAGGCGCGGAACCGGGACGAATAGGCGACACTCACAGCGCGACCCACAGGGGCGCTTGAGCCTACCGGCGGGCGGAATGAACGGACGATAGGCTGATAGCCAACCGAACGTTTTTTTCCCTCTCGACCAAGGTCACCGGACTCGTCGTGTCCTACGTGGTTGCGCTGACTGACTGTCCTTCGTGGTGGCGCTGACTGACTGTATTTCTCGGGTGGCGCTGACTGAGTTCGGTGGTCAATGCTCTGCGTGGCGGACTTCTTGCAGGTTTGAAAGACGCTCGAGAGGACGATGCGCGACACGCTACCGGGATTCGCTGATCAAGTAGCGGCGAACGAAGTTTTCGTCGAGCGTGACGCCGAGTCCAGGACGATCGGGAACGGTAATCCAACCGTCTATCGCTTGGACCTTTTCGTGCGTCAGTTCGTGACGCAACGGCGAATCTTCCACGCAGTCTTCGAACAGGAACGCGTCGCGGCATGTGCTGAGCCAGTGCAGGCTGGCAGCGACCGTAACGGGGCTGGTGTAGCAGTGGTTGCAGAGCCGCGCGCCGATCTCCTCAACCCGTTGTTTGATGTAATAGGAATCGGTGAAGCCATTGCGCGAGAGGTCGACTTGATAAACGTCGAGCGCTTGGCGGTCGATATAGGCGCGGAACGATTGGCGGCCGCATTCTTCTTCGCCCGAAGCGATGGGAACGGGCGACCGGTCGCGGAGCCATTTGTAGCCGTCGTAATCGTCCGGTTGCAGCGGCTCTTCGAGCCAGCCGATACGATAGGCCGAGAAAGCATGGGCGCGTTGCAACGCGGTGCGGGCATCCCAGACGCAACCGGCGTCGATGAGCAGCGTGGCGTCGGGACCGAGTCCTTCGCGGGCGCCCGCGACCAATTCGATATCCAACGCCTCCGACTGGCCCATCGGTTCCCAGCCGAACTTCACGGCCCGGTAGCCCGCTTCGCGCCAGCGCCGGCCAATCGCCGCCGTCTCTTTGCCGTTCTTGCCGAACAGGATCGACGCGTAGGCGAGGATGCGGTCGTGCTGCTTGCCACCGAGCAACCGGTGGATTGGTTCGCCGAAATGCTTGCCTTTGAGATCCCATAGCGCCATGTCGATTGCCGACATGGCGGTGATCATGAGCGACCGGCGCCCGCAGTACATCGTGGCGCGGTACATCTTCATCCACAGCCGCTCGGTTTCCAGCGGGTTTTCGCCAACGACTAACTGTCGCAAGCCGCAGGCGATGTTGTGGCTGAACGGCGCGTCGATCGCCGCTTTCACCATTTCCGGCGACGAGTCGGCTTCGCCGACGCCCTCCAATCCCGTGTCTGTGCGTACTCGAACAATCACCGAATCCTGGCTGCTAGCCGTCTTCTTCTCGATTTGAGGAATCCGCACAATCTGGCAGACAACTTCGGTGATTTTCATGGTAGGAGCCCAGCCGTGATGAAGGGGCGCCGTCGCCGGAGACGGCAGCGGCGATACGCTACTTCGTTTCGACGATCCAGATGTTTCGGTAACGCACCGGATTGCCGTGGTCTTGCAGATAGATCGGTCCAGGTTCGGGACCGACCTTCGCGGGAGCGGCGGTCGTCACACGTTCGCCGGGCAGTTCGACGTCTTTGTGAATCACGACGCCATTGTGCTGAATGGTGACGCGCGGGTTGGCGACCAGCTTTCCGGCGGCGTCATACTTGGCGGCCGTGTAGTCGATGTCGTAGGTCTGCCAGCTCAGCGGCGGGAGGCACATGTTGACATCGGGTTTCTTCACGGAATAGATACCGCCGCACTCGTTTTGTTCGCCCGTCAGCCCGAACGAGTCGAGCATTTGGCATTCGTAGCGGCCTTGGAGGTAGATGCCGCTGTTGCCGCGGCCTTGTCCCCGATCTTCGGGCTGGTAAGGCAACCGGAACTCGATGTGCAATTTATGGCTGCCGAACTTGGCCTTGGTCGTGGTGCCTTGCACGAGCAAGCCATCCTCGACGCGGCCGTTTTGCCAAGCATCCGCGTTCTTGCCATCGAACAGCACGGTCGCGCCGGCCGGCGGAGCGGCTCCTAGCGTTTGGCTCTTGCGTTCGACGCGAGCGAACTTGGCGACCATGTTGCCGTTCTTGTCGGCGATGGTCAGTGCGCCATCCTTGACCGTGGCGGAGCCGGCATCGGTGGCGAACACCGCGGCGCCGTCCTTCAGTTCCCCTTTGGTTTCAATCTTCGGTTCGCCATTCCAGCCGGCTCCGGGAAGTCCGCCGGGGTAGCCGACGGCTTGGAACTTGCCCATCCCGAGCGCGATAATCTGCACGCCGAACGCCTTCTTGCCGTCGGACGATTCCACCTCGCCGGCGTACTCGCCTTGGATCGCGAAGTCGGCATCCGCCTTCGCCGGATCGATGACGACCGGTCCCTTGGCAAGCAATGTCGCTTGGCCCGTCACAGCCGCCAGGGCGACCACTGTTCCCACGATCCAACCCGCCCGCCACGCACTCGATAGCCACCGCATGGAACTTGCCTCCGGGAAAAAAATAGGAACCGACCCGCTCAATTCTCCATCACTTCGGACTCACGGCTCTTGGCCATGTCGCCGACTTTGTTCTCGTAGTCTTTAGTCATTTCCTGGACTTGTTCTTTGAGCGTGTCGCGCTCGTCTTCGCTTAGCACTTTGTCCTTTTCGGCCTGGTCGATCGCCTTGTTGGCGTCGCGGCGGACGTTGCGGATCGAGACCTTGGCGTCTTCGGCCAGTTCCTTGACGCGGGCGACGAGCTTGCGGCGGGTCTCGGCGGAGAGTGGCGGGATGTTGATACGGATAAATTTGCCATCGTTTTGCGGGTTGAACCCGAGGCCGCTGGAAATGATCGCCTTCTCGATGTCCTTCATGGTGCTGGCGTCGAACGGACGGATGACGATCTGAGTGGGCTCGGGAGCGCCAATGGAAGCCAGCTGCTTGATCGGCATCGCCGAGCCATACACTTCGACACGCAGCGAGTCGACAAGGCCGGGGTTGGCGCGGCCCGTGCGGATGCCCGCCAAGTTACCTTTCAACACCTGGATCGCTTTGTCCATCCGCTCTTCCGCATCCAGCAGGATTTCGTCGCCGCTCATGGTTTTCGCTCCTTGTCGCCCACGGTCTGGTTGCTGATCAGCGTGCCGATCCGTTCGCCATGGACGGCCCGCTGGATATTGCCTTCCTTACGGTAATTGAACACCAGGATCGGCATCCGGTGCTCCATGCACTGCGCGATGGCCGTGCTATCCATCACGCGGAGATTTTGTTCGCGCAGCGTGTTGTAATGCAATTCGCGATAGAGCACCGCGTGCGGATTCTTTTCGGGGTCGTCGCTGAACACGCCATCGACGCGAGTCGCCTTGAGCAGGATGTCGCAGTCGAGTTCCAACGCTCGCTGGGCGGCGGCCGTGTCGGTAGTGACGTAGGGACTGCCGGTGCCAGCCGCCAGAATGATGATGCGGCCCTTTTCCAAATGGCGTCGAGCACGCCGCCGAATGTAAGGCTCGGCGACTCCGTCCATCCGGATCGCCGACATCAACCGAGTGTCGCAGCCAACCGACTCCAAGCCATCTTGCAGGGCGAGTCCGTTGATCACGGTGGCCAACATGCCCATGTAGTGGGCCGTCGCTTCTTGAATCCCGGAATGCACGTTCTTGAACTGCGAACCGCGGAGGATGTTGCCGCCTCCGATCACCAACGCGATCTGGCAGCCGGCGGCCGCGGCCTGCTGGATTTGCCGGGCCATCTGCAAGACCTCGTCCATCCCCAAGCCCCGCTCGCCGGCGCGGCTGAAGCTCTCGCCCGACAACTTCAGCAAGACACGCTTGTATCGCGGCGCCGAGGTGCCTGTGTCCATCGCGCGACCCTCCATGAGGAAGAGATGTGGCGACAATGCCGCGCGCTCGGGTTAGGAGTTCGAACGCGCGGCATCGCCAGCCGGTAATCTATCGCCCCGCGCCCTTTTGCGGCGACGCGCGGCCCATGTTCCCAGCGGCCTAAAGTAGCTCGATACGAGTGGCCTCGATACGAGTAGCTCGAAACGAGTGGCCCTCATGCGCGGCCATCGTTCCCTGCCGCTCACGTGCAGTGCGGCAGGAACGAGGCCGCCGTCGGCTATTCCTTGCCGAGTTCCCAGTGGACGAACTTGACAAGCTTCATCCCGTTCTGGGCGGCGAACTGGCCGACCGATTGCTTATTCTCTTTCACGAACGGCTGTTCGGTCAGCACGCGTTCGGCATAGAAGTTCCGCAATTGGCCATCCACGATCTTGTCCACAATGTTGGCCGGCTTGCCTTCCTTGAGCGCCGTTTCACGCAGGATCGAACGCTCACGCTCGACTTCCGCTGGCGGCACGTCCTCTTTGTTCAATCCCATCGGCCGCATCGCCGCGACGTGCATGCAGACGTCTTTGGCGGCGGCGTCCGAACCGCCTTCGACTTGCAGCAACACACCCGAGACGGTCGTCGCATTATGGCTGTAGCCACCGCAGCTACCTTCCAACCGCACGATCCGTCCGACGTTGAAGACTTCCCGGATCCGGTTGAACAGGTCGTCCTTTTGAGCGCGAAGCGTCATCCCCGGCTTGCTCGGCGACGGCTGGTCAAGCAGTTGCTCGCCCGTCTCGGCACCCGGACCGGTCGCGAGCTGCTTGGCCAAGTCATTGGCCAATTGGATGAATTCGTCGTTGGCCGCCACCGGAGCGCTCTCGCACTTCAATTCCACCATGGCGCCGGTCGATGCCGACAGGCCGATGTACAGCCCGAATCGGCCGAACGATGTCTCGCGATCGAGCCGGCTGCCGAGGATCTTGAGCCCGCGTTCGCGCAGCAGGCGAATCGCCTCGTCCTCGTTCCCCGCCGCGTCATGCAGCGCTTTTTTGACGTCCATCATCGGCAAACCGGTCTTCTTGCGCAACTCGTTGACCGCTGCCGCGGTGATCTCAGCCATGGCATTCCCCTTCTCTCAAATCTTCCAACAAAACAGTTTACGTGGTTACGATCGTGGTCCGTATTATGAATTGGAAACAGCGAAATCGCCGCCTGTCCGCCGCAATCGAAAGCCGCTGGCGGCACCCGTCCGCCGGCAACAACCGCCTCGCCCCACAGCCGTTCACGCCGAGAGCGAAGGTCGCTGAAACGCGGTCACCGACGAAAGCCATGTGCGAGCCAGTTTCCGCGCCAATGCTCGAAGCGACTTCGCCGACAACGACCTCACTGACAACGATTTCACCGACCATGCCTTCGCCGACAACGCTATCACCGACAACGATCTCACCGACAACGATCTCGCCTCAGGGCGCCGCGGTTTCGAGCCCGACGACTTCCCGCCGCAGTGGAGACAATCTCCGACAGGACAGGTTCGGTCGTTGGAAGCCGCCACGATCGGGAGGCTGTCGGAACTTGGTCGGTAGACCGTCCACTTCGTTGTCAGTCGCTGCCGCGATGATCGCGAGTCGGCTGGCGGGCTCAACGCGGGCACGGTTTGGGGCCTGCGTTGAGCGTTACCGCGAGTCCGCGCCGTATCCGAGTGGATTCGGCGCCGACTCGGTGTTCCTTCGGCGTTGACTCAGGCGTTGACTTCGGCTTACTCGTCGCCCTTTTCCGCGATCACCGCCCGCTGCGACGGTTCGCTGGCGGTCGGTTTCACCGGGCCGACGGTGATGTTCTTGGCCTCGCAGATGGCGTCCGACAGATGCCGCATGATCAATTCGATCGAGCGGATACCGTCGTCGTTGCCCGGGATGGGGAGATCGATCAAATCCGGATCGCAGTCGGTATCGATCAGCGAAACCGTGGCGATTCCCAGCGAGCGGGCTTCGCGCACCGCGTTCTTTTCCTTCTTCGGATCGAACACGACGAGGCATGCCGGCTTGCGGTTCAGCAGCCGCAAACCGTTCAGGTTGCGGTACATCTTGCGGTACTCGCGAGCCAACGCCGATTGCATCTTCTTCGAGTAGTTGGCGATTTCCGGACCGGCTCGCAGCGCTTCAAGTTCTTGGAGGCGGGTGAGTCGGTTGCGGACCGTCTTGAAATTGGTGAGGGCTCCACCGAGCCACCGTTCGGAGACGAACGGCATGCCGCACCGCAGCGCTTCGCGTTCAACGGCCGCCTGGGCTTGGCGCTTCGTGCCTACGAACAGCACCAAGCTGCCGCCGGCGGCGATTTGGGCCAAGTACTTCTTCGCTCGCAGCAGTCCGCGGACCGTCTCGCGAACATCGATAATGTGGATCAAACCCTTGCGAGCGTAGATATAGGGAGCCATCTTGGGGTTCCAGCGGCTCGCCCGATGCCCGAAGTGAACCCCTGCCTGTACCAGTTCCTCAACCAACGTCTGCGACACAAATTCCCCGCTTTCGATCGTAAAACGATCATTTCGGCGATGACGTCCGCGCGAAGCCATCAACGCTTCGCCTGCCGGCCGCCACAGGTCGAACCTTCGCCATTACCAGTCTAAAACACGCGTGAATCCGACGAGCGATCCCAACGCCCGCCAGCTCGCCCGCTCGGGCAAGTCCCGAAGTTTAGCAGCTTTCCAGCCAGACTCGCAAGGCGAGGTGCCCGCCGGTCGACTTTTGGACCTGTGGAGACCGCTGGGACGTTTCGACCCAAGACCGTTCAGTTAGCGACAAGCCTATTCGTGTCAATCGCTTGCGTGTGATGAAAAGGGAAGGGTGGAGACACTCGGAATCACCCCAAGTCAAGAACAATTGTCCCCATTGGCTGAAGGCCAGCTTTAGCGTAGCCTGGGTGCCCCCCACCCGGAGTGGTTGATTCCAATACCCCTGGCAATCGCGCGGTACCGAAACACCTTCCTTTGGTTGGCTAAAGGCCAACCTCAACCCATTGTGTCGCTTTAGAAGGGCCCTTGTTGGTGGCAATTCGTTGACGCCCGCCAATCCATTGTCGTTCGCCAATCGGGCTGTTGATCATACAACCTAGTTTGAGCCACCACGAAGGACACGAAGGACACGAAGAAAGAATCCGACGAATTCTCTCATCGCGTGACCGGGTGTGCGTGCTCCTAGATCTTCGTGCTCTTCGTGTGCTTCGTGGTACACCGATGGCCGCGTCCGCTTGTCTGCCATGGGAACATGCCACTCGTAGCAACGCTGGCGATCGGACTTTGAACGTCACGCGAAACCGGTGACGCAACGACAAAAGCCGCATCGGTTTATGGAGTCTTGAACGGTATTGCGTTTAGACAATGCAAACCATGCGGGCTGGAGGGCCGCCTGGGACGGTAGGCTCAAGGCGTCCGAAAATGGCGGCCTCTCAACGGGGCTTTCGGTGCTTCCAGCCCACGGCATTGGAGGGGCGATGGTGGCAATGCGAGAAGCGATGGCCGGGCTGGCGCGGCGGTGTTTTCTGTCCTGATTGTCATGGTTTGAACCTCTGCCCCATCTTGTCGTCCTGATCGCCGTTCGATTATCACCCGACGGGTTCTGTGCGATCCGGCCGGCTTGCGATCCAGCCGGCCTGCGATCCTGCCTGTCTGGCGGCGAACCGTCCAGCGTGCTCGCTAACCCGCTGTCTTCTTTCCAACTTGGACCACCATGCGTTCCCGCACCTTGTTTGATGTTTGTTTCGCCGTCCTCACGCTGGCGGGAATGCGACTCGGAGCTGCCGAGGTGGTCACCGTTCCGTCGCCGGGCGGCCAGCCGATCGCCGCCAAGGTGGACGCTCGAGGCATTTTGCATGTGGTGTGCGACGCGCCAGGCGGGCCTCGTTATTACCGCAGCGACGACGGAGGACGCAGCTTCGGCCGGCCGCTGTCGATTGTGGAACTGGCCAAAGGTGGCGGCGTCCCGGGCGCGGGTGGTGGAGCGGGCTCGGTAGGCGCGGACGGGGTTGTTTCCGGGCCGCGGCCGGTCGGCTTGGAATACACGGTGTGGGATCTCGCGGTCACTCCGGATGGCCAAGTCCATGTGGCGTTGGGGACCAACGCTTGGAAACTGAAACTGCCGAAGGAGCAATGGGGCTTCCATTACGCTCGGCTGTCCCCTCAGGCGCCCGCCTTTGAACCGTTGCGGAATATCAATCGCAAGCCGAGCGAGGGTTTCTCTCTGGCAGTGGACGGCAAGGGAAATGTGGCTGCCTGCTGGCTTGCGGACAAGCTGTACGCCAATCTTTCCCAAGATGGCGGTTCGACGTTCGGTCCGACTCGGGAAGTCGATCCGTCCTTCAATCCTTGCAACTGCTGTACGACCAGCGCCGCTTATGGCGCGGACGGCACTTTGGCGATCCTCTACCGCGAGGAAACGAACAACGATCGCGATATGTTCGTCGTGCTGTGGAATCCCCGGACCGGGAAAGTGTCGCGGCAGCCGGTCAGTTCGACGAAGTGGAAAATCGATGCCTGTCCGATGACTTACTATTCGATCGTCGCCCGCGAGAGCGGCTATTTAACCGCGTGGCCGACCCAAGGCCGCGTGTACTTCGCGCGGTTGGACGGCGCAGGCCGCCGCCAGCCACCGGTGGAGGTGGCCACGAGCGGCCAGACAGGCATGCGGACCGGTCTGCGGGCGCTCGCGAATTCGCAGGGCGGCATGCTTGTGGTCTGGAATCACGACAACAAGCTTGGCTGGCAGCGTTACGGATCCGACTGCCGCCCCGAAGGCCGGGAAGGCCATGTCGCGACAAACGGCAAAGGCGCCGCCGCCACCACCGACTCCGCGGGCAACTTCATCGTCGTGCATTGACGCGCTGCCACCTCGTTCCGGCAACGCATGGCCGGACTTGGTTTCAGGATTGCAGGTCGGCGCGCAGCGCTGCGAGTCCGCGATGAAGGAGTCCGGCCACAGCGGACGGCGAGCGGTTCAGGTGGGCGCCGATCTCGGCGAGCGTCCACCCGTGCCAGTAATGCAGCTCGACGGCCGCGCGCTGCGCGTCGTTCAGTCGGGTCAACGCGGTCGACAGCCGTGAGAAATCCTCGTTCCGCACCGCGCGTTGGCTGGGCGACGATTCCTGGCTGGCGAGCCACGCTTCCAACCGCGTTGAGGACTGATCGAGATGGGCTACGAGCGGTTGTTCGCGGGCGATATCGCGTTTGTCCCGCCCGAGGTCGCGGAAGACATGGGCGAGGTTCCGGGCCAGGATTTGCCGCAACCATCCCATCAACTCGCCTTCCGTCGTCCCCCGGTAGCCGCTCCAACCCTGGTGCGCCTGCAAGAGCGTCTGCTGGACGATGTCCGAGCAATCGACCTTGGCTTGGTAGCGCGGGTCGAGCCGCATGCGGGCGAGCAATTCCAGGTAGGGCCGGTAGTGCTCGAGCGGCTCGGACATGGCGCCTCGGTATGGCCGCGTTTAACGGCCGGGTACGCAAAACATCGGATGGAGCGAACCGTCGTCGGCCTGGCTGCATCGCCGGCGATCGGTCGGCAGATAGCGGTCGCGCGCTTTGAGCTTGCCCGCCAAGTCCGGCAGGGCACGCTGAATCGCCTCGGCCTGAGTCGCGTTGACGACGATCGCGTCCAATTGTTGAAGGGCGGCGGCGAACGCTTTGAGCTCGTCGGCCGTCAACGTCGGACGATCGGGAATCGGCGGAACCGTCACGCCCGGCTGCCCGGGATTGAACGGCAGATGCGGACGCAGATCGGTGCCTGGCGATCCCAGGATCGGGCGGAAACCCTCCTTGGTCACCGATTCGACACCCGGCGCGGACGTATTGAACACATTGAGCACTTTGAGCGGCACGCCTGCCCGCATCGATGGCACGATCACCGACGCGACCGTGGACGCGCTGACCTCGGTGTCCCGCAGCGAGAGCCGTTCCAGTCGCGGAGGCAGCCGGGCTTGTCCCAGCGTGACCGGGAAGACACGGTCGTCACGCGGACGATCGTCTTTCGTTCGCGGCCGCGTGAAGTACAGGCCGGCGATGTGGCGATACGCCTGATCGCGGTAAGCCGTCGTCAACTGTTGCAGCTCTTCCGGGGTCGGCCGGCGTTCCAACAACTGCTTGGGCAGCGTCGCGACAAAGTCGTCGTCCAGCAACTTATCCGTGAACTCAACGTAGGCCCCAAGCGCTTTCCAGTGGCTGATCTCCTCGCGGAAGCCTTCCAGCATGGCGCGTTCGAGCCAAGTGGCGGTCAGCTCCGGGACAATCGTTTCGGCGGGCAGCGGTGGCTTGCCAGGTTCGGCCTGCGGCCGGGCCGTTTCAATCTCACTCACTCCTAGGAAACGGATGAGCGACTCGACGCTGTCTCCCCGCACTCGGGTTCGGTTTGGCAGAAAGACTTTGCGCAGGTGGTGGGGACCGTTGAGGTACATGCAATCGGCGTCGGGCCGGGAAATCAAATGGACGAGCCC
>CAIXSC010000350.1 GCA_903921945.1 uncultured Planctomycetaceae bacterium | reverse complement strand
TCGCCCGCTGCGAACGACAGCGATTCGAGCCACGGTAACGCCATGGAAACGCCCAGCCCGCGCAGCAGGGTACGTCGTGTGACGGACGAAGCGGATGGAAGGGACATAGCCGGTATCCTTCGGGAACGGTTGGTTTAGTCGAAGCCAATCTGGGTGTGTTGAACGCAGGGCGGGTCTTTGTACGAAGGACTCGAAGTCCGTCGCACCGGTTGGCGGTTCACGGTGGACGCTTTAAGCGGTGGACGCTTTAAGGCGGCGTGGCGGCGACGGCATTGGTCGTTCGAATACAACGAAATTGTTCACTCTGAACAATAACGAGTAAAGCATCCGACCAGCGACCGCCGCTGGTCATCGCCTTGGTCACTTCGTCCACCAGCTTGCGGTCCGACGTCATCACGGCGCGGCCCAGCGCGTAGCCGGTCAGTTTGCGGGCGAGCGTTCGCAGCAGGTCCTCGCGGCGCGGTCCCGCGAAGTAGTTCCGCAGGCCGGCGATATCGTCGATCTTGGTGCCGTCGCGGAGAATTCCTTGGGTGTCGCCCGGTTTCAGCTCGCTCGGCGACCGCAGCCGGCCGATCGCGTCGAATCGCTCCATCGCCATGCCATAGGGATCGATGCGAACGTGGCAACCGGCACATTTGACATCCTGTCGATGTCGCTCAGTGATCTCCCGCACGCTCAGCCCGGCGGGCGGGGTCTCGGGCAGCGGCGGCACGTCGGGCGGAACTTTGGGGAGACGCTCGCCGAGCACCTGCACCAACCACGCTCCACGTTTGATCGGACTGGTCCGCGCGGCGGCCGATTGCTTCGCGATCACGGCTCCAAAACCAAGAAATCCACCACGGCTGTAGGCGGAAACTTTCTCGACTCGCCGCCACTCCGGCCCCGTCACGCCGGGGATGCCATAGTGCTTGGCGAGGACATCGTTGATGACCACCGCGTCGGCGGCGATCACGTCCGCAACCGGTCGGTCGTTCACCAAAAGGTCCTCGAAGAACCGCACCGGCTCGTCGGCCAACGCGTCGCGCAGCGCCGGTGTGAACTCCGGGAAGTGCTTTAGGCTTCGACCATGATTGGCGACGAAGTCCCGCACGCCCAGCCACCGCGCCCCGAACTCCTCGGCCATGCCCCGCATTCGGCCGTCTTTCAACATGCGACGCAGTTGTTCCTCCATCACGGCGGGCTCGTGGAGTCGCGCGGAATTCGCTCGCAGTTCGTTGTCAGGGATCGAGTCCCAAAGCAGGAAGCTCAACCGCGTGGCGAGTTCATCGCCCGAGACGGGTTTCCAACTCGGGCCTGTGGCGGGCTGTTCGACGCGATACAGAAACCACGGCGACGCGAGGACGCGGGCCAGCGCGGCCCGGAACGCCGGGTCATGCTTCACGCCGTCGTTCCGGTCGGCCCGATACGACGCGAGAATCGCCTCGCGTTCGTGCGGACCGAGCGGACGGCGCCACGCGCGGGCGGCGAAGGCGAGCAGCGCGTCGAGATGCCTCGGTTCGGCCGCGGCCTGAACCGCGAGCAAGGCGGCCTCCTCGCGTTTGATCTGCTCCTCGAACTCCTGAATGTAGAAGAACATGATCCGCGCGCCGTCGTTGGGCTTGCGATAGTACTGCACAAGTCCCGCGTACGCGGTCGGGGTGGCGAGTGCTTGCTCGCTGACGAACTCCAACTCGCTCCACAGCCGGTCGAGCTCCGCCCGGCCCGCGTCGTCGAGCAGCAGCCGACGCAAGGGCTCGTCCTCGCGTCGGTAGAGGAACACACTTCCTTGGGCGTCGCGCGGAATGATGGGCTGGAAGAGGACCGCGGGCGGGAAGAGCGCGCGAAACTCCGCCGCTGGCCGCGCCCGTTCGGCGGCAACTCGCGGATGCACGATCAGCGCGGCCCGTGGGTCTCCGAGCGTCGCTTTGGCAACCGGTTCCGCAAGGTTGCCGCCGCCGCCTGTCGCGGCGATCAGGAACGCCTGAACGGAGGCCGTTTCCGGGCTGCCTTCATCAAGGCTCACATCGGCCCGGAGGAAGCGTGGCAACGTGAGCGTCTTCCGCAGTTCTTCCGGCAACTGTTTCAAATCGATGACCACTTCCACGCCCGCCGCAGTGACGAGCGAGGACTTGGGCGCTGTCCGTCCCAGCGGATGCTGGCCGAACTTAAGTCCCGCCGCTTGCTCGATCGCCGCTCGAAGCTCGGGATGCTCCGCGAAGACCAGCGGCGGTCCGTCGCCTCCTTCCAAACGCAGCCGATCCCAGACGACGTATGCGTCAGGCTGCGCTGGCAACGCGACCATGCGGAAGAGCGGTTCACGGGCGGCGCCTTGGACCCGCTCGCGCGCGACGACGCGCCGCAAATCCTCCCAGGCGGGAAAACCGTTGCCGACCGCTAGCGCCGCGTTTTTCCGATAGTTTCCTTGGAACAACAGGTCCTGCATGGCTTTGATCGCTGCCAGTATTGGCGCTGGATCCGTAGTCGCCTCGCGCCACGTATCCCGGACCACGGCGAGCATGTCGGGAGGCAGGCCGGCATCGGCTTGGTTTGTGGGGATGATGCTCAAATCCGCCAGTGCCGGCCCCAAGTCCGTCGCCGCGATATGCGACAGTTCGAATGCGACTCCGTCGCCGCCGCTCGGGTGAGCATCGGCGACGCGGCCCCTGACCAATAACTCGCCCGAGATTGGACTCGTCCAGGCAATCGCCACATTTCGCCTTGGGCCGGGATGCACGAAGACCGATCGCGCGGGCAACGTTGTCCATGCCTGGATCGGTTCGGCCGCCGAGTTCACGAAGACCGATGGTTCGGAGCCAAGGCTCCATGATTTCAGTTCGGACCGGCCCGCGTTGTTATCGCGCCGCTCGGTGAGGAACACCGGAGTGGAAGTCGCTTCCAGAAAGCTCCAGACGGCTCCGTGCTTGTCCGACCATGGGTTTCCCTTCAACAGTTGGGGCACCAAGTCGGCACAGCTCCAGGTTCGCTGCTCGCCGGCGGTTTCGCGGATCGTCCACTCGACGAGCGTGCTGTCCGCCCCGTGACTCGCGTTGGGAAGAACGCTTAGGAGGAGCAGTTCGCCACGTTGAACCGAGACCTTTTGCTCGAAGGGTACCGAGCCCTGTTCCGCCACTTTCGATTCGGCGAGCACCCGTTTCGACGACACCCAGCGAGCGTCGATCAGCTTTCTGGCCGCTTGGAAAACCGTTTGTCGCCGCTGTTTCTCGGCTTCCGCCTGGGAGGACTTCTCATACCACTGCTTCGACCGCGCCATGACTTCCGCTGGCGAGTCCGATTTGCCGTTGAGCCCCATCCAAAGGGCCGTTAGGTAAGTGGCGTTGAGCTTTTCCTCGGCGGCCACGGCAGCGATGGCGGCGGCGCCGTCGCGTGTGAACCTGTCACGATGTTTCAAAGTTGCCGCGAGATGCGCGGCGAGCGGAGGCTCGCCGTTGGGACCGGCATAGCGAGCGTGGAAAGCGCGGAGCGGCTTCAACGCCTCTTCCGTCCAGTCCGGGCGCTCGGTCGAAGGCGAAAAACGGAAGCCCGTGGGCAGAAGAACAACCCGAGCGGCGACATCGCGCGCCGTCTGGTGGTAGCGTTCGACAAGTTCAGGAGTCACCGGCATGGCATCGCCGACGTTCGCAAATCCCTCGCCACCGACGCTGTCGGCGGGAAACTCGCGGACCCGCGTCGGCCGCATGTCGACACTGGTGAGATCGCGGATCGCGTTGTCATATTCCGTATTGCTCAAGCGGCGGAGCGTCACGGGGCCGGGGTCGCCGGCCCGGGCGGCCGCTTCCGCGTCGAGCGCCGCATCGATCCAGTCGATCATTTGCGCTCGCTCGGCGTCGCTCGGTTGACGAGCCTCCTTTGGCGGCATATCGCCGAGGCGCAACCGCTCCGCGACATCGCCGAGCACCTTCGGCTTGTCGAGAAACGCCTGCGCGGTGCGGAAGCTCGTCAGATCGAGGTCGTTGTCCTTGGGCTGTTTGCCGTGACATTCCCCGCAGGTTTTGACGAGCAGCGGTTGGATCGTCTTCGCGTACGACTCGCGAATTTCCGCCGCGGGCGCGGCTGCTTCGGCGTTCTGCTCGGCGTTCCCTTCGGCGCTCGCTTCGGCGCTCGCTGCGGCAGTTTCTGCGGCAGTTTCTTCGGCCTGAAGATTGGGCATCAGCCGGCAGCACAACAGGCAGCACAATAGGCAGCACAGCACGGCGGGACCGCCCAACAGCGGAACGATGCGCGGTTTGAGGTGCTTGGTCGTTGGATCGCAAACCTTGGGACGCCGGCGAGTCTGCATGACGGGCCTCAGGGCGTTAGACAGTCGAAACACGGCCGAGGCAGATTATCTGACAATTTCACAAGGGTCAAGCATTGCCTTCGCCCCGAACGAGCCTTGCCAACTCGCGATCCTCGCGATCAAGCCAGAGGATGTTTTGAGCCACAACCTCCAGTCCGGGCGACGCAATCGAGACGTGGCCTTGAGGACGAAAGACGTTCCGTTTGTCACGCCGTCGCGGAGCCACCGGATCGAAGGCCGCCCGCCAAGCTCGTTCCAGCGGGGATCAGGTTCCGTCTCACAGGCTACCGAGCATTTCCGAGTGGTCGGCCGTGCGCAGCGACAGGAGACGCTGGCGACGCGAGGCCCGTGGAACTCGATGCTTCGGTCGTCTCAGTGGCTGTTGGTTGGAGTGGGCGCGGGCTTCCACTCCACGCTTCGGAACACTGGATGTGGACCGGCCCATGCTTTGCTTCCGTACAGCTTCTCGCCCTTCTCGACGTAGGCACGGAAAGACAGCAGGTCGATGTTTTTCCAGTTCGTCAATCGTTCGCCATCGAGGGTTGTGAAATCCTCGTGAGCAAGCACCGCCGTTTGCGCGTCCGGGCCGCCACCGAGTTCAACCACGGCGATGAACTCTTTTTGCCGACCGCGATACGAACGGAAGAAATTCTCGGTGAGGACGATGACCAGCGCATTCGGCCGCTCGGCGGCAAGCGTGACGGCGAGCCGCTGGCCGATCTGGCCTTGCCACTTCGGATCGGACAGCTTGCGGGTGGAAAACTCCCAGTGATGCGGATTGTCGGCCGACAACGTGTACCAGTCCCGCCAGCCGTGAACAAAGTCGTCGATCACGGGATCCGCGGTATCAGTGGCGCGAACATCGCTCGCCGCGATCTCGACCGGTGTCGCCGTATGCAGCAGGGAACTGAGCGTGAACCGGTCGGTCGATTTCGCATACGGCTCCGATGCCGAACTCTTGAGCTGGTAAGCCACGTTCGCGAACGCAAAGAGTGGCTGGTCGACGCTCATGATGGGCAATGCGGCGGTCCAAATCGCTTCCTGGGAAGCCGCTTTTTTCGTCTCCGATGCCCGCCAAAACCGGGCGCGCGGATCGGGATCGATGGAGTAATAGATTTGGACATGCGTGACGCGTTGTGTCGCGTCGGGCAGGACCTCGAACCTTGGAATATGGTCCGCGGCGTTCAGGACCAAGCGTGTGCGCGGCGTTCCTGGAAACTCGAAGCCGCCCCGAAGGTGTTGATCAAACCACAGCGGCCTGGTAACGGCAAACTCGGGCGTGAAGCGATGATTCATGTGCGGCGTCATCGAGTACCTCACATTCGCGTGCGGGATCAGCGCGCCTGTGCGGTAGGTGTCGTCCATGAGCCCGTGAAAGTCATTGGTGGAACTTAGCCACAGCAGAGGTGCCGCGATGTGCGGCGCGTACGACTCGAAGCCGATCGTCGCGTCAAACAGCCCCAGGTCTCCCTTGGGGAGCTGCGGTTTGTGGAGTGGCAAAAGCGGCCATGGCTGATTGCGGAATCCCGAGCCGCCGACGGACGGGACGGCGGCTTTCACACGGCGGTCGCTGCCGGCGACGTAGACGGTGAGGTTGCCACCCATCGAATGCCCGTAGACGCCAAGTTTCCCCGGATCGACTTCGGGTTGCTGTTCGAGAAAGGTAAGCCCACGCCGGGCCGCGAGTGTCAGCAGATACCAATGGTTGTTGCGGGGCGATTCGACGGGATCGAGATACTTTTCGCCCGGCTTGAGATTGAAATAACCGGGCACGTTGTTTTGTGTCGGGTCAACGGCCCCCCAATCGGTGTTGGGGTCGCCTTCGCGGGCCTCTTCCATTTCCCGCCCGCCCCAATTGATCGACAGGCACGGGTATCCGCGCCGGGCGTAGAACTCGACCTCGTGCAGAAACGCTCGCTGACCGCCGCCGTGCAAATGCAGGAGGCCGGCCGTTCGTTTCGTGTTCTTAGGAAATCCATAAAAACCCGCCATCCGCGCCGGCTTCGACTTAAACACTCCGACGTGGAAGGTCACGTAGCGATAGACAATGCCATCCCTCTCCCACTCGCGAACCACTTTGGTGTCGAGCGGATCTCGACGCGGATCGAAATCGGCAAACAGTTCCGTAACTGTCCGGGGAACATGTGGCTCGTCGGCCCGCAGCGCGACCGGCAGACCGAAGACGAGCCCGCTCATCACGATGGCCTGCATCACGATGGCCTGCATCACGATGGCCTGCAAAAAGTTCCCGCGTTTGAGGTTCCGTGTCAAAGTGTGTCGCTCCGTGGCAAGCGTCGTAACAAGCTCCGTGGCAAGCGTCCTGGCAAGCGTCCTGGCAAGCGTCATGGCAAGCTCCGTGCGGGCTTTCGGACGTCG
>CAIXSC010000349.1 GCA_903921945.1 uncultured Planctomycetaceae bacterium | reverse complement strand
GCGTCGTTGCAGCGGCATCGATCGTAACTCCCCGAAAGCCCATGGGACGGCGAAGGAACTCGGGCGCGACCAGGACGGCGGCCGTCCGACAGTCGAACACACCACCAGCCAGAACACGATGGCGTCCCGCCCTAAGGAACGGTAGCGCAAGCGGACGGGACTGTCAAATCGTTCCCGCCGTCCCGCCGCCCTCGACACGCCGTCGCATCCAGGCTAACAAGCACAAGCCGGGCACTCCCAGGCCGGCCGCCAGCCAGCTCCCCAGCGTTTCCGGCATCGACCGATAGCGAAACTCCACCGACCAACGCCCCGCGGGTACGACCACGCCCCGCATCAGCCGATTGACGCGGTACACAGGAACCGACCGCGACGACAAACGCGTTCCCGCCACGTCGGCGGTGGCGCTCTCCGTCATGTTTGTCGGCGATTCCACGCGTAACGTCGCCGTCCAGCCCGCGTCGTAGGCATCGTTAAGCACCAACAGCGCCGCGGTCGAGGATTCGCCGGCGACGACCGTCCGCGTTCCCGCCCGCTCGTCGAGCACTTGGCAGACCCAGCGATCGGCCGCAGTGGAGCTGGCGTCCCTTGAGAAGCGGACAGGCGGCGGTCGCTCGCCGGCGGCCAGCTCAACCACAGCCGACCGAGCGAAATCCCGCGGGCCACCGGACACGACGAGCACATCCCGCCGCCGTCGGTCGATCCATTCCGGGGAATCCGCAACGTTCGCAGGCGGCGCCGGCCACCATTCCACCTCGTTCACCAGCCAGGCACGCGGAAATGGATCGGACAACTCGACCACACCGACCGCCACGTCGTCATCGCGCCGTCCAGCAACGCCAGCGCCCGCCGCGCCAGTACGACCGCCAATGCGATCTTCAGGACGATCTTCGCGACGATCTTCAGGATGGCTGCGAGCATCGTTGGCCAAGTCGTTCGCCAGCGGAGCCGTTGCCGGGAACGCGATCCGCCGGACCGACATTGCCCGCAAAAATTCCACGGACGGTTCCGCGACGCCGTCGGCGCGTCGTTGGCCGATCGTGCTAGCGTTCGACAACATCGCTCGCCATTCGCCAGCGTTCCAAGCGTCCTCGATCGAGATGACGCCTTGGCGGTCGAGCAGATTCATCTTGGGAAAGAGCGAGGACCGCTCCCACGCCGTCGTCTCCGCTAAACGGTGCGCAGAGGACGTCTGCCGCCAGCTCTCGGGCCACCAATCGCGCGACGAGGCACGATACCATCGGTCGCGCGGATGCCCGAAACGAGCCGACGCCGTTTCCTCTTCGGACGGCAATCGAGCGGTGGCGAATCGGTCCGCGGGCAGCCAAGCGATCATCCACCCGTTGCTCGCCAACAAGTCGACAATCATCCAGACAGTCACCACGGCCGGAGCCCAGCTTGCACATCGGCTTAGCGTGGAACGGATTCGTCGCGGCGGCCGACGGTTCGCCGCCAGCGCCCGAGCGATTCGCGGCAGAACGGCGACGGCAGCCAACAACGCGATTCCAGCGACACCGGAAAGCCACGCCCCGCGAAGATCCGCGCGGAGACCGTCCGCGGAGAACGGACCGAACCAGTCATCCGATCCGACCTGCGCGAGCCACCGCTGGCCGGGCTCGGTCCTCGGAAGCAGTTCGACCAGCGACGCGCCAAGCACGGCGATGATCGCGGCCACCGCCAGCAGCCGCTTTCCTTTGGTCTGGCTGCCGTAGCGGGCGAAAACAGTCCATCCACGCGCGGCGAGCAGCGCGAGTGCCAACGTTCCCACCACCGTCCACTTCGCTGGGTAACGAAACCACGCGTACCCGGGAAGCAACGATGTCAGCAACCAATACAGTCCGCCCACCTGGCCACCCAGTTCGTGGCTTACCATCTGCGCGCCGAGGGCGCCGCGCAGTTCGCGTAACAGCCATCCCAAACCGTAGTGGCCGCACGCGGCGAGCCACGCCGCCAACAAGACAAATCGCAGCCAGCCAGCCACCGTTTGCGAGTGCTCGCCGAGCCGGCCCGCGGTGCGGTCCGTGAGCGCCATGATCGCCAGCAGGAGCGGGATCGCGCCCGCGTAAAGCGAGGGAGTCCAAACGCGGCCCTCGGCCGGAAGCGCGGAGAACCACCGGTGATGGGTCGGGAACATGCGGCCGCCGATGTTCGGCCAGCCCAACTCCAGCCAACGCCACGGACCCACGCTGAATTCGTACCGGTTCGCCACGAAACGGTCGTTGGGCACAGTGACCGCGGTGCGTTCGGAAGTTTTCAAGGCAGCCAGCGCCGGGAGCACCAGTGGCGCGGCGAGGAGCGCGGCGAGCGTGCCAGCAATGGCCAGACCGCCGAGGGATTTCACGAAGTGGCGAACACGTCGGCGGAGGCTGTCACTCGTGGCGCCGCGTCGTGGCCACGCGGCCACGAGTCCCATGAGTAGCAGGTGGACCGCCCCCTGAGGATCGCCGCCGGTGACCATCATGGCCAGCGGCACGACGAAACTTGCCGGCGGAAGCCACTGATAACGTCGCCGATCGAGCGGCCACGGCGGGGAATCGCCTCGGGCGGTCGTGAGCGGAGCGGCTTGGCCAGCCGACTCGCCGTCGGGAGTTCCAACCGCCCGCGGGCCGTCATGTTCGACCGGAAAGAACCACCGGACCAACGCGGCAACACCCCAGGGAAGCCAAGCGGCCCCAACGAGGTAGATCGGATTGGAATAGTTGAACAGCACCGAACCACTGAGGGCGTAG
>CAIXSC010000348.1 GCA_903921945.1 uncultured Planctomycetaceae bacterium | reverse complement strand
CGGCGAGCCAAGAAGATCAAGGAAGCGGAGCCTGTCCGCGGAGACGGAGGGGCGAGGGACGAGCCCCGGAGTCGGAGCGGACTGGCGGAGCGAGACGGTCAAACGCAGCGAGGAGCCAGCTTCTTGGTACTCCATGCTTGTCTAGCAAGCCCATTTCAAAACGAACGATAGGTTTTCCATAAAGCGAGGTTGTCGATGTCCCACGCCCCTCCTGCCGCAGTGCCACATTCCCCGCGTGCGGTGTTGTTTTCCAGCGACGGCCGCCAATGGGCCGATTCCAATCAACCGCTTCAGTGGCCTGCGAGACAGGAGGCGGTAGCCATCACGAAAATCGTGATCGGCACACTCGAATCCGGCAAATCCATCTCTTTAACAAGCCCGCTGCCACGGGATTTCGAGCGGCGATTCCCGAACCTTAAACAGCTATGTCTCTGGCGGATCGACAATTTGACGAAGGTGCCAGAATTGCCCCGCCAGTTGCAAACCTTGGATGTGCGTCATTGCCCCGAATTGGCCGCTCTTCCGTGTGGAAACCTTCCAACGACCTTGACAAGGCTGATCATCGCGGATTGTCCAGCCCTAAGCAATGAGCCCCGTGACACTGCCGATTCGAGCTGTTTTGATCTGCTGCGCGAATTGCGGTTGCCAGGTCCCCATGGCCTTTCGCCGCTATGGATCAAAAGTCTTGTCCGGCGTGCACCTGAACTCCGAACGCTTGACCTCACGCGTTGCACACAGTTGGATGACCTGCCGTCGTTGCCCTCAAGGTTGGAGGACTTGCGGCTCGACGAGTGTACCGGGTTGCAAGCGTTGCCCAGTCAATGGCCATCTAACCTGCGACGGTTGGGGCTGCGGAGAGCGACTCAATTGCAAACGCTGCCGCGCCGCTGGCCGAAGTCCATCGACTATCTGGATTTGGCCTATGCGGAACGATTGCGCCAACTGCCAAGGCCGACTGCGAAATGGCCGCGAACCTTGTTTCTTTACGGCAGCGGCATCGTGCAACCTCCCGCCTCCCAACACGGTAGCGCGGAGGACGAGAATGTCGCCGCTGCGACTGACAATTATTTCAAGTCGATCGATCTGGTAGGCGAAGGAGAGGTGCGACGCTGCAAAGTGCTCGTATTGGGCAATGGCGGAGCGGGAAAAACATGCTTGTCGGCAGCGCTCGATCCCGAAGGCGATCTCCAAGAAGCCATGCGACTTGGGAGCACCCATGGAGTGCATTTTTTACGCTGGGACCTCGAGGCCCGCGTGGGAGGACGGAATGAGAACGTCCAATTGCATCTCTGGGATTTTGGCGGGCAGGAGATCTACCATAACACGCACCGATTGTTCGCGAGCAAGGGTACGGTTTTCATCGTAGCCTGGAAGCCGGAACAGGACGGCTGTCAACCAGCTGCCAACCATCAAAACTATCAAGACGAATGGCGTCCATTGAGGTATTGGATCGACTACATCCGCGACGCCTGTCCGCTTGGTCCGCGAATCGCGATTGTCTGCACGCATCACGCAAGAAAGACACCGGAACTGGAAGCCAGATTGAAAGAGGCGATCGGCGCCGAGGACTTCGAACGACTGGAATGCTTTTATATCGATTCCATGGGCGGCGACATCCGGCATGAGGACCGGGACTTGGTCAAGCTGAACAACTGGCTCGGCCGGAACGTCGGCGAAGTGGTCGAGTCCCAGGGGACGCAAGTGCCCGCCCACTGGGAGATCGCCCAGGACCTCGTCGAATCTTGGGTGGAGAGAATGGAGGCCGAACCCTTCTCCGATTTCACGGAATCCCACAAGCAGCTTGCTGCGACGGATTTCGGAGCCGAACTGGCTGAAGCGATTGGCCGCCGATTGGACAAGGATTCCGAGGGCCGTTTCGACCAGCTCGCCGCGGCATGGCATGGCGGAAAACTCTCGATAAGGGAACTTGAAGCGCTGACGCCGGTCCTCGACTTCCTCACGCACAGCGGCTGGATCTTTTGGGATGAACGGCTGTTTGAAGGACGGGTGATCGTGGGCCAGCAGTGGGCGATCGATGGGCTGTACGTGCTGCTCGAACGCGAGAACACAGCGGCCTATGAAAAGTTGACTTCGCGGGACGGCCGGTTCACCATCAGCGACTTGGGAGAATTGGGTTGGAACGGCGGCGAGGGCCGTACGGCCTACAGCGATGCGGAACAGCGGCTGTTGCTGTCGTTCATGGAACGCTGCGGGTTGTGCTTCAAGCTGCATGACGAGAAGCGATCCTTCCGGGGCCAGGACGTTTACGTCAGCTTCGAGCATTTGCCAGACGACGGCATTAGGGAGTTTACGAAGCTGTTCGAGCTGACTGCGAGACCGTCCACGGTTGTGACCGAGGACCGCGAATGGACAGAGAGAATTCCTCGGCTGCACAAGCATCATTGGCAGGCGTTCTTAAGCGCTGCGGGCGCGCATTACGGCAAGGACGCCCAATATGCGCGGGACGCCTTCTATCTGGAAAACCAGGAAGGCGGCCGATTGCTCGTCTGTTGCCAACTGGACAAGGGAGGT
>CAIXSC010000347.1 GCA_903921945.1 uncultured Planctomycetaceae bacterium | reverse complement strand
GAACTCGCAGCAATCCAGAACGGCCCACCGATCGGCCGGCGGATCAACCGCCCGCGACGGCCGTTCCGAGTCCCGCCCCGGATCGCGCTCCCGATCGCGCTCCCAACCGCGTTCCGGTTCTCGCACCCGATCGCGACTTGGCCGCTCGGCGCTGGTCGGCGGCCCTGTCTTTCGAGCCCGCTCGCCGACTGCTCGACCCGGGCGCCGAGCCGCATTTGACGGTCACCGTGCGGTTGTTCTATCCCGCGCCGCTACCGCCCGCCGAAAAGATCCGAGTGGCATTCACGCTGCGGGCGGCTGATGGCCAACCGTTGACGACCGCGGAGGTGGACGCGCTGTCGGCCGCGCCGGCCCCCATGGCCGCGACCGAACCCCAGCCGACAGCCGCGTCTCAGCCGGCGACCGCGCTCCAGCCGGCGGCCGAGCCCCAGCCGACGACCGCGCCCCAGCCGGCGGCCGAATGGCGGCGCGAAACCCGCTTGCCGCTCCACGCGAAGATGCTGGACCAAGACGGTCAACTCGAAGCTGTCGCATTCGTCGATGGCCACCCCTTCCCGCTCGGCTCGACCGCCATCGCCTTGGCGAGTGGCCTGGGCGAACGGCTCGCCGCGTTGCGCCGGCCGCTCGCAGCGCCCCGCAGCGAAAACCTGCTCACCTTCCAGGAGCATCTCCGGGTTCTTGAAGCTGTCGCCAGCGGCCGGACGCTCGAAACCGATTACCCGGCCCAGCGGCTGCTCGTGGAGGCTACGGCCCGCCACCAGCAACTGACAACGGCCGCGAAAGCGGCTCCCGCGAACCCGTCCGGCGCCGCAGAGCCATTGGCGGAGGCGTTGCGGATCGCGGATGGTTCGCGTTTGGCGGCCGGTCAACACTGGCGAGCAATCGCCGGCGCCCGAGGTTCAAGCAGTATCGCCCGGCTGTTGATTCCCGCCACCGCGGCGGCGGAAGCGGCCCGGCCGCGGCCGCTCGTCGTCGCGGTGCATGGCGCGGGCGGCAGCGAAAATATGTTTTTCGACGCCTATGGAGCCGGCAAGATCGCGCGGCTGTGCGAATCGCGCGGTTGGCTGTTGGCTGCTCCGCGCCAAGGACTGTTCGGCGGTATCGGAATCGGCTGGGACGAACTGGTCGCCGGTGTCGATCGACTTGCGGCCGTCGATCCGTCTCGCGTTTACCTCATCGGACATTCGCTCGGCGCGATGCAAGCGGCGCGATTGGCTGACACCGCCGAACGGAAGCCGGCGCTGGTCGCGGCGCTGGGAGGTGGCGGCCGAGTCGCGCGGTTCGAACGGCTCCGCGATGTCCCGTTTTTTATCGGCGTGGGCGACCAGGACTTCGGTCGCGGCGGCGGCAAGCAACTGGCCGAGTTGCTGCGTCGCGGCGGTGTTCGCGACGTGCAATTCCGCGAATATGCCGACACCGAACATCTGACGATCGTCCAAGTAGCGCTCGACGACATCTTCCGTCAACTGGATGGATTGGCCCAAAGAGGACAGTCCAATCCCCAGGAAAACTGACGCTCTTTTCCGCCATCCCCCCCGAGCTAGGAAGGGGATTTCCTGTAAGTTGGACTGAATCGGAACCGTGCGGCGCTGCGGAGTTTGTCGCGGTTGGGTTCGCAAGTTAGGTTCAGCACGTACGCTTCCTCGGAAGGAATGGCACCATGTCACATGAGCAAACTCGCAGCGCGCCCGCGCCCGCGAAAACGACGACGTTGAAATCGCGATTGATCGCTGGCGGAATCGTCGGGTTCGCCACGATCGCGATTGGCGTCTTCGTCGTTCAAAGTTGGAAACCACGCGGCGGCGACGCTGGGGCCGAGGCCGGGGCCGCCGAACCGGGCGAAGCCACCGAAGTCCACCTCAACGCCGAAAAGATCAAGTTCGCCGAGATCGAGCTGGCCAAATCGGTGCGGCAACCGGTTCGCGAAACCCGCGTCGTTCCAGGGAAGCTGACGTACGACGCCGCCCGCTACCTGGAGATCACGGCGCCTGTCGAATGCGTCGTCCGCGAGGTGCTCGTCGAACCCGGACAATGGGTCGCCCAAGGCACGCGGCTCGTGACGCTTTCCAGCTCCTCGATCGGCAAAGCCCGCGACGAATACCTGCAACGCCAAGCCGAATGGCGGATCGCGCGGGACGAGCACCGCTGGAGCGAAACGATCTATGAGAACGTCGAGCAACTGCTCGGAAAGTTCTCCGCGCAAACGCCGCTCGACCAACTCGAAAAACAGCTCGAAACCCGCGCGCTCGGCGACTACCGCGAGCGGCTTGTCGCCGCCTACAGCAAGTTGCTGCTTGCCGAACGCGTCATCAGCAATTCCGACGAACTTGGACAAAAAGGCGTGCTCAGCAAACGCCTGCTGGAGGAACGTCGCAGCAATCTGGAAGTCGCCGCCGCCACCTTCAAAGGCGCGTGCGAAAGCGCCCACTTCGAAGCGATGCGCGATCACGCCAAGGCCCACGCCGCCGAAATGCAGGCCCTCCGGATGCTCGCCATCAGCCGCGATAGCCTCTCCGTGCTGCTCGGCCCGCAAGGCGTCATTGAAATGACCGATGCCGAATCGCAGCCGGAAGACGCCCCCGCCCCCGTTGAGTCGGCTCCCGCAGCCGCCGCCAAGCCCGTCTCTGAGAATCCCCAACCAGAAACTCAGCCACCACCCGCCGAAACGCCGCCCGCCGCCAGCACGCCCGCCGCCAGCACGCCCGCCGCCAGCGACACGCCACCTGCCACCGGCACGCCACCTGCCACCGGCACGCCGCCGGCCGCCGGTTCGCCGCCCGCCGCCGGGCGTCGGAGCGAGCCATCGTCGGCGCTGTCGGAGTCGTCGAAGAACCTCAGCGAGTTCGCGGTGCAGGCTCCGTTCGCGGGGCGGGTCGAGCGGCGCGGGGCGGTGCGGTCAGCGCGGATCGAAGCCGGCAAACCGCTGTTCGTGCTCGCCGACACCGCCAAACTGCTGGTGGAAGCGGAAATCCATGAACGCGACTGGGCGGTGCTCGAACACGCGTCGGAGGGCGAAATCGCCATCCGTGTCCCCGCGCTGGGTGAACAGCCGTTCGCAACCCGCACGCGGTATGTCGGGGCCGAAGTGAGTTCCGCCAGCCGATCGGTGCCGCTCGTGACGGAAGTGGACAATGCGGAGGGACGGCTGAAACCGGGCATGTTTGTCTGGGTCGAGGCGCCGCTGGGCAAAGTTCGCGACGCGTGCTTGGTTCCCGCCGGCGCGATCATGCGGCACGAGGGACAGGCGTTCGTGTTCGTGCCTCTGGGAGGCGACCGCTATCGTCGCGTCGATGTCCAGACCGGTTTGGAGACGCGCGAGCACATTGAGATCCGATCGGGGCTGGAACCGGGACAGGAAGTCGTAGCCCGCGGCGCGTTCTATCTGAAGTCGGAATTGCTGCTGGAAAAGGAAGCCGACTAGGTCTGGCGACCGTTGGCCGGACCGGCGTTCGTCTCGTGGGAACCTCTGCATGCTTACTGCGCTGATCGACTTGTCGTTGCACAACCGGTTCCTCGTCATTTCGCTGATCGCGCTGATGGCCATCGGAGGCGTCTACAGCGCCCTTTCGATACCGATCGACGCCGTGCCGGACATGACCAATGTCCAGGTCCAGGTGGTCAGCGAAGCGCCCGGGCTGTCGCCGCTGGAAGTCGAGCAATTTGTGACGTACCCTGTCGAGTCCGTCATGGGCGGCATGCCAAACGTCGAGGAGGTCCGCAGCGTTACCAAGTTCGGCCTGTCGCTCGTGACCATCGTGTTCCGCGAAGGCACCGACATCATGCGGGCCCGGCAACTGGTCGGCGAACGGCTCACCGAAGCCCGCAATCGAGTCGCCGGCTACGGCTCGCCCGAACTCGGCGTGCTGGCGACCGCGCTCGGCGAAGTGTTGCAGTTCGAAGTGCGGAGCAGCAACCATACGCCGATGGAATTGCGGTCGCTGTTGGAATGGGAGATCGCGCCCCGCTTGCGGCAGGTCGAAGGTGTCACCGAAATCAATTCCCACGGCGGCTTCTACAAATCGTTCGAGGTGCGGGTCGACCCCAACCGGCTGACGGGCGAGCGGGTCGCGTTGCACGAGGTGATCGACGCCGTTACGAAGAACAACGCCAACGCGGGCGGCGGCTACATCGTGCATGAAGGCGAACAGCGTTTCATTCGCGGCCAAGCGTTGCTGTCGAGCATCGCCGACATCGAAAACACCGTGGTCCGGGCCGAGAGCGATGACGCTCCAATCCTGGTCAAAGACGTGGCGTCGGTCGAAATCGCGCCGCTGGTACGGCAAGGGGCGGCGACCCGCGGCGGCCGCGGCGAAGTGGTCACCGGCATGGTCATCATGACGCTCGGTGAAAACTCGCGGACCGTGGTCGAGCGCGCGAAAGAGCGGCTTGAACTGCTCCGCGGTTCCAGCGTCCTGCCGCCCGGCGTCGAGATCGAAGTTTTGTATGACCGCGCCGAACTGATCGGCCGGACGCTCGATACGGTGGTGAAAAACCTTGTCGAGGGCGGCGTGCTGGTGATCGTCGTGCTGCTGCTGCTTGGTAGCGTCCGCGCCGGACTGGTCGTCGCGCTCGCCATTCCGCTGTCCATGATGTTCGCCACCAACATCATGCTCGCCACCGGTATTTCCGCCAGCTTGATGAGCCTCGGGGCGATCGATTTCGGGCTGATCGTCGATAGCTCGGTGATCATGATCGAGAATTGCATCCGTCGCATCGCGCACCACTCCAAGGGCCTGACCCACATGCAGGTGATTCGCGACGCGGCGATCGAGGTGCGGAAACCGACGATGTTCGGCGAGCTGATCATCGCGGTCGTGTATCTGCCGATTCTGACCCTGCAGGGCACCGAGGGCAAACTGTTCCGCCCCATGGCGCTGACGGTGTTGTTCGCTTTGCTCGGTTCGCTCGTGCTTTCGCTGACCCTGATGCCGGTGCTGGCCTACCTGGCATTGCCCAAGAAGATGGAAGAAAAGGATGTCTGGCTGCTGCGGGTCGTGAAATGGTTTTATCGGCCCTGCGTGGATGTGGTGATCCGCCATCCCGTGATGACCGCCGCCATGGCGGTGCTCGTCGTGGTGTTCAGCCTGCCGATCGGAGCCCGGCTGGGCGCCGAGTTCATGCCGCGGCTCGACGAAGGCGACATCTTGATTGAAATGGTGCGGCTGCCCAGCGCGACGCTGGAAGATTCGGTCACGATGTCCACCCGAGTGGAAAAGCTGCTGATGGAGTTCGCCGAGGTGCGGACCGTGTTCTGCAAGACAGGTCGGCCGGAAATCGCCAATGATGTGATGGGCGTGCAGCAGACCGACGTCTGGGTGATGCTGAAGCCGGTCGATCAATGGCCCAAAAAGAAGAGCCGCGACGAATTGATCGAGGAAATGTCGACGGTGCTCAACGGCAACATCCCCGGCGCCGGTTTCGGGTTCACACAGCCGATCGAAATGCGGGTCGACGAACTGGTGGCCGGCGTGAAGGCGGACGTGGCCGTGCTGATCTACGGCGACGACCTCACGAAGCTCGGCGAGCTTGGCAAGGATATCGAACGATTGTTACGGCAGATCCCCGGCGCCGGCGACGTGAAAGCCGACTATCAAGCGAACTCGCCCACCATGTCGGTCAAGGTCCGCCAGCAACAGCTCGCCCGGTATGGCATCAGCGCGCAGGATGTCATGGACACGGTCGCGGCCGCGGGCGGCATTCCCGCCGGGTATGTGTTCGAGGGCCGGGCCCGCTATCCGATTCTGGTCCGCTTCCCGCAGGCGTGGCGCCAGGACCCGGATAAGATCCGGCAAATGCCCGTGCATTCACCCACGGGCAACCTCGTGCCGCTCGGGGAACTGGCCGATGTGTTGCTCGAAGAAACGCCGCCCAGTATCGAGCATGAAGCGAATCGCCGCCGCACGTTCGTGCAG
>CAIXSC010000346.1 GCA_903921945.1 uncultured Planctomycetaceae bacterium | reverse complement strand
ATCCAGGGCGATCTTGGGCTGATCGTCGATCTTGAGCATTCGGAAAGAAACTTCCGTGTCCCGGCTCGCCGTGAACCGAAGTGTATAAGTGCCTGTTTCGATCGGGTCATGAAGCAGACCGCCGACATTTCCCCGGTTATCGTAGTAGTTGTAGTAACTATAACGGTTTTCGATCGGCAAGCCGGATGGAGACAGCAATTCAACCCAGTCGTACATCGGCGCGTTGACTACGATGCCGTCGAGCATAAATCGCTGTCCCGCCGACGCTTGGAACGAGAACAGCAAATCGCCGTCGTCGGCATACAGCGGTTCCCGCACCAATTCGCCAAAGGCGACCGGGATCACAGTCGGACGCTTCGTAAACTCGAGTACGAAGGGTTGGGAGGCCGCATTGCCCGCGCGGTCGGCGATCGCCGCCCCTTCCACCTCCAAACGGTACATTCCCGCGACGAGTTCGCTGATCGGTTCCACCACCAACTGGCGGCCGTTCGAGCTGCTCAAATCGAGATTCGTGACACGCACGTCGTCGCTGGTGCCGAACATGTTGTCCGGTCCGAGCGCGACAAGGTGAATCCGGGAAGCTAGCAAACGGGCCGGATCCAGCTCTTCGTCGAAACGCACCGAAATGGCCGGCAGATTCCGACGTTTCGCGCCGTCAGCCGGCGTGGAAACGATCGTGACAGGGGCGAACGTGTCCGGCACCAGCTGAAATGTGAGCGGCGCGGACAGCGTGCTGTTGCCGCCAATCTCGACCGCTCGCCCGCGCACGCTGATGGACGTCGCGCCGCTGGCGAGCGTCGGCGCGGCGACTTGCAGGGTGAACGGATAGGACAAGTCACGGCCCACCGCCACTCCGTCCACCAGCCACTCGACGAATTCCACCTGCACGTCATCCACGACCGTGGCTTCGACGGCTACCGACGAGCCTTCTTGAATTTGCCGACCCTCCGTGGCCGGGTCGCGATCGACCACCTTCGTGCCTAACGCCACGGTCGGCGCAACACCAGCCGTGTCGGCGCCCGCGAAATTCAGGATTTGCAATCCACGGTTGGTGGCGGCGATGAACGCCAAACCCGAGCCAACGGATACGCCTTGCGGCAAACCGGGAACGGCGAAACGAGTCAGGTTCGCGGATGTGTCGGTCGGGTCCGACACGTTAACAATGTCGGCGTTGCCGCCTTGACCGCCATTATCGCCCACCAACACCGCCAATCCCGACCCTCCGACCGCGATTGCGCGCCCCATAAGGCCCGCGTTATCCGCGCCGCTTAACAGCGTAAGTTCATCCGGATTCGCGAACGACACGGTGGCAAAGCCACCCTGAAACCCCGAGCCGATAGTCACGTACGCGATACCGCCGCCGAAAAAAAGTTTGCCGACGGATGAGGGCAGATTGAGCTGGTCCCGCAGCACCGGCTCGACAGCTTCGATACCGTACGAGTAGATCCGCGGACGCGGATCGATCAAAGCGAGGCGATCGCCGTCGATCGCGATATCGACAATGTCGTAGGCGGGAGTCTCGACCGTCGCCACCAACGTTTCGCTGGCGATATCGACCACATGGATCTTGTCATAACCGGCCACATAGGCGAACCCGTCACGCACCTCCACTCGCCGCAAATTGCCGGACGGAATCGTCAGCGCGCCGAGCGATTCAGGATTGGTCGGGTCGGCGAGATCGACGAAGAACAACTGGCTGTCGCCCCCAGTCAAGACAGCAATCCGCAAAGCGGGGTCGTACGCCACGTCGCTCACATTGTCGGGCAGATTGATGCGGCCGATGCTGGTGGGCGAAAGCAACTGGGTGGTGTCGACCACATCCAGGCCGTAGGAACCAGAAGCCACAAGCGCCAGCGTGCGAGTGGGATCAGTGGGGGACGGAATCAGCACGGCTTCGCGCGCTTCGCCGGGGAGATCGATGCCAGCGACAACGCCATTCGGCAGGCCGCGTCCGCCGGTCGGATCGAGTCCGAGTTGGAGTTCGCGCAGGTCGGTGAGGCCATCGCTGTCGGTATCGGGGCTCGAGATCCGCGTGCCCACGACAAACTCAACGTCGTCCGGCAAGCCGTCGTCGTCGCTATCCGTGGCTCGCGAGGCGCGCATGAGCACGGGGGCCCCGCCGGTCGCGCCGGAGGCCGCGCTCCGGAAACT
The DNA here is from genome assembly GCA_903921945.1 of uncultured Planctomycetaceae bacterium. GTDB lineage: Bacteria > Planctomycetota > Planctomycetia > Pirellulales > Pirellulaceae > CAIXSC01. Next base: position 632 of record CAIXSC010000346.1, on the reverse strand, counting down.
GGCTTGTCCGAAACGCATACTCCTCGGCTGGAAGAGGCTGACGGTCACATCGAGCGATTCGCCGAGGAACGCCTCGACATTGCCGTCGGCCGCGTAGCCGCGGACCACACCCCGGCTCGATTCATAAACAAAGTAGGTCGGTTCGGGCTCCATGGGAGTGGAGCCGTCCGCGGTAAGCGAGTCTGCTTGGGCACGAATCGCGTTCAGGTCGCCTTGCACCGCGCCGTTGTAATCGAGAATCGCGCTGGAGTAGCTGTTGAGCTTGGTGAGCGCGTCGCGCAAACGGTCAATGTCCGTCGCCGTCGGCGCCGCCAAGGCGAGCAAATCGGTCACTCGCGCGGCCGCCAAACCGACCTCCCAGACCATCTTCAGCGAACCGGGCAACGCCCCGCCCTTCGCGATGTTGAGGCGATACATTCCAATGAACTCGGCGACTTGAGCGGATGTCGGGGACGTCCAACCGAAACGGGTTGCCAAGCCGCGATACGCCGCTTCCAGCGCCGAGTCGGAGCTGTCGAACTCGCCTTCGCTCGGTCCTTCCCCGGAGCCGCCGCTGCCGCAGAGCGTCAGTTTGGCGAGATTCTCGCCAAGATCCGCCGCCTCGTTGATCGCCTGCCGCCAGCTCTCTCCGT
>CAIXSC010000345.1 GCA_903921945.1 uncultured Planctomycetaceae bacterium | reverse complement strand
TAGGCGAGGATTTCCTGGACAACCCGGCAGGGCTCGACGCCAGTGATCCGCTGATCCAGCCCTTGGTGGCGGAAGCTGAATTTGGCGTGTTCGATGCCCAGGCAGTGTAACAAGGTCGCGTTGAAGTCGCGGATATGCACCGGATTCTCCACGATGTTGTAGCTGTACTCGTCGGTCTTGCCGTATTCGAACCCGCGTTTCACGCCGCCGCCGGCGAGCCACATGGTGAAACAGCGGCCATGGTGATCGCGGCCGTAGTTGTCGGGTTTGAGGGCGCCTTGGGAATAGATGGTGCGGCCGAATTCGCCGCCCCAGATCACCAGCGTGTCGTCGAGCAATCCGCGTTGCTTGAGATCCTTGACCAACGCGGCGGCAGGCTGGTCGACGCCGGCCGCCTGTCCGCGAATGTTGCGTGGCAAGTCGCCGTGCTGGTCCCAGCCTTCGTGGAACAACTGCATGAACGGCACGCCTTGCTCGGCCAATCGCCGCGCGATCAAGCAGTTCCGCGCGAACGTCCCCGGCTTGCGGACATCGGGCCCGTACATGTCGAGCGTCGTTTCCGTTTCGTTGGAAAGGTCCATCACGGCCGGCACCGAGGCTTGCATCCGGAACGCCATCTCGTACTGAGCCGTCCGGGCCTGCGTCTCCGGATCTCCGAACTCCTGGAATTGCTCGTCGTTCAGCTTCGCGAGGTTGTCGAGCATGCGGCGGCGCATTTCGCGGTCGACGCCGTCGGGGTCGGTCAGGTAGAGCACGGGATTCGTGCCCGCTCGGAAGTTGACGCCTTGGTGTTTCGACGGCAGGAAACCGCTGCCCCATAGCCGGCTGTAAAGCGCTTGTCGCTGGCCCGGTCCGTGCGACACGAACACGATGTACGCCGGCATGTCCCGGTTCGGGCTGCCCAGCCCATAGCTGATCCACGAACCGAGACTCGCTTTGCCCGGCTGCTGCGCGCCGGTGTTGATGAACGTGATCGCCGGATCGTGATTGATCGCTTCGCTGTTCAGGCTTTTCACGATGGCGATGTCGTCGGCGATCGACGCCACGTGCGGGAACAGTTCGCTGACCCACGTGCCATGTTGGCCATGCCGTTGGAACTTGAAGATCGGCGCGGCGACCGGGAAGGTGCTCTGCCCCGCCGTCATGCCGGTGATTCGCTGGCCCATGCGCACGCTGGCTGGCAATTCCTTGCCATGCAAATCATGCACTTCGGGGTGGTAGTCGAACGTGTCGATATGCGACGGCCCTCCCGCCATGAACATGTAAATGACGCGTTTGGCCTTCGGGGCGAAATGCGGCAACTCCGGCAGTCCGCCTTGCGCGGCCGCGGAGCCGAAGTTTGCCCCGGCCGCGGTGCCCGCAGCCCCGCTCCCCGTCGGCGCCGCGCCGAGCACGCCTCGACCCGGCAGAGTTCCGATGAGCGACGCCAACGCGACCGCCCCGAGCGGCCGAGTCGAATGTCGTAGCCATTGGCGGCGGTGCAGCAACGTCTGGAAGTCAACAAGCGGTTGCATGGCGGAGAGTCCTTGGGAAGACGGCAGCGGTTTTCGATGGGGTGGTTGGGAATTCGACTCGGGATATCCGATTTCGTCGGATCAGCCGCGGCTCAGGGTCGCGTCGAGGTTGAGGATCAATCCGCTGACGGTGGCGAGCGCGGCGTGTTCGGCCGGGTCGAGCGATTCGTCGCGTTTCGATTCGCCCACCGAAAGCAGTTTTTTCGCGCGATCGGGTTGCGCGCGAAACACTTCCAATTCCTTCGAGTATCCCTCCAGCAGCACTCGCAGCGCGAAGTCGGTCGGACGAACACCGGTTGCCAGCCGGTATGCGAGGACGATCCGCGACTCGGGCGTAGCGCCACCTTCTTTCATCGCTCGCTGCGCCAGCGCGCGGGCCGCCTCGACGAACTGCGGGTCGTTCATCGAGACCAGTGCCTGAAGCGGCGTGTTGGTGCGCGAGCGGCGGACAACACAGCTCTCCCGGGTCGGGGCGTCGAAGGCGATAAGGCTCGGCGGCGGCGCGGAGCGTTTCCAATAGGTGTACATGCCACGGCGGTAGAGCTTCGGCCCCGAGTCGGGCACGTAACGCTCGTTGCTGATCGTGACCTCTTCCCATAAGCCGGGCGGCTGGTACGGCTTCACGCTTGGTCCGCCGATGTCCCGGACCAGCAAGCCGCTCGCGGCCAGCGCGTTATCGCGAATCAATTCCCCCTGCAAGCGAAACCGAGGGCCGCGCGCGAGCATGCGGTTGTCGGGATCGCGTTCGAGAAGCTCGTTCGTGGCGCGCGAGGATTGGCGATAGGTGTTCGAGAGCACCAATTGACGCATCACCCGTTTCACGTCCCAGCCATGTTCGGTGAAGTCGGTCGCGAGCCAATCGAGCAATTCCGGATGGCTCGGCCATTCGCCCTGCGATCCGAAATCCTCGACCGTGCGCACCAATCCCTGGCCGAACAGTTGTTGCCAGAGCCGATTCACCGCCACACGGGAAGTGAGCGGATGATTCGGGCTGGCAAGCCAGCGGGCGAGGCCAAGCCGGTTGGGCGGCGAGTCGGCCGGAAGCGATCCGAGCGACGCGGGAATGCCGGGCTGGACCGGCTCGTCCTTACGCGGCTGCGAGTAACTTCCGCGGTTCAACACGTACGTCATACGCGGCGACTTTTCGTCCTGCATCACCATGACCGTGGTGAGCGGTTTCAACGACGCCGACGACTCCGCCTTCAGACGCGCGATTTCCTTCGCCAGTTGTTGGTGTTGAGGATCGAAACCGTTCAGGTAATGCGTGCGCAGCGTCTCGCGTTCGGCGGGCGTCCAGTCGGCTGGAGCTTTCGCGAGCGTCGGGCCATAAGGATCGGCTCCGGCGAGGGCCAACGCGTCGGCGTCGGTGAGTTGTCGGGCGTAGTCACGGACCTCGTCGATGAGCCCCTTGGCGGGTAAACCAGGACTTCGTCGACCGAGGCGCAGCGGTTTGTCGGTGCGGATCGAGTCGCTGAGTCGATCCTGCTCGATGATCCATTCCTGTTTCTTGCCATCGAAATAAATCGCG
>CAIXSC010000344.1 GCA_903921945.1 uncultured Planctomycetaceae bacterium | reverse complement strand
GGGTGAATGGCTGGCTTCCGGCTCCTCGGATGGGCGGATCATGGTGTGGTCGCTGACCGACCATCGGCCGATCCAAGCCTTGGACGCGACGAATGCGGAAGTCCGTTCCTTGGCGATATCCGCCGACGGATCCACCCTCGCAGCCGGCTTGCGATACGGCAAAGTCAAGCTCTGGTCGACCAGTGATTGGCGAGTGATTCGCGAGATAGCAAGCCAGGGCGATCATTGCGCGGTCGCCTTTGCGCCGGGCGGACGACGGCTTGCCGTGACCGAGGGAGATTGGAACCGCGGCGCGATGGTGCGAATCCACGATCGCGAGGATGGCCGCGTGCTCACCAAGCTGCCCCAAACCGGCGAGACGTTGTCGCTGGATTTTTCGCCGGATGGTCGGCGACTCGCCACAGGCTCGGCCGACAAGACAGTGCGACTGTGGGATCTTCCTTGAGACATCGTCCTCCAGCGAGTTTTGTCCGGACTGCCAGTCGACCAGCGACTCCGGGCTGGCTTGACATCCGCGCTGTCGTCCTCCATCGTGATGGGGTCCAATCAAAGTCGGTTCATGAGAATAGCCGCCGAGCCATCTCCTTCGGCGAGCATTCGTTGATGCCGAACTCACGATCGCTGAGCCTCCGCCGTCGATCCACCCACCGTCCGTTTGTAGCCCACCCCAGGAATCCTTGCCATGCTCAACCTTGTCACCGCGCAACATCGGTCCAGCCATGGAGTGACTCGGCGGAATCTGCTGCAGGCAGGCACTCTGGTCATTGGCGGGCTGACTCTGGCGGACCGGCTGCGACTGCAAGCACGGGCCGCGGAGGCTTCCGAGTATCGCGCGACGCCGTCGAAAAAATCGGTGATCTTGTTGTGGCAGAACGGTGGTCCTTCGCATCTGGAAACGTACGACCTGAAGCCCAACGCCGTGAGTGAAGTGCGAGGCCCGTTTCTTCCGATCGCGACCAACGTCCCGGGGATTGAAGTTTGCGAGCTGCTACCGCTGCACGCCAAGATCGCCGACAAGTTCACCTTGATCCGGTCTTGTTCGCATAAGTTCGGTGGCCACAACGACGGCATTCCCGTAATGATGAGTGGCTATCCGAATTGGGATGAGGGCAAGAACGAATCGGTTCACCCGGAATTGGGCGCGGTCGTCAGTCGCGTCTTCGGCCAGTGCCACCAGGGCTTGCCGGTCGCCTGCGGGATGGGCGCGACACATTACAGTTATGTGCCGACCACTGCTTCAGGATATTGGGGAAGCCAATATCGACCGCCCACGGTGAGCGAAAAGGGAATGGCCAACACGACGGCGACCGTGGATGCGCGGCGCCTGGAAGATCGTCGCTCGTTGCTCACGGGACTCGATAACGTGCGTCGCGATTTAGACCAGGGCGGCATGGGCTCGCTGGACGAGTTCCATCGCCAAGCGTTCGACATCCTTTCGGGCGAGCGAGCCAAGACCGCCTTTGACCTTTCGCGCGAGGACCCGCAAACGCGCGAACGTTACGGCGCTGGCTGGGGACAACAAGCGCTGCTCGCCCGCCGGCTCGTCGAAGCGGGCGTCAGCTTGGTGACCGTTGGCGTTCCCGGTGGCAAAGTCATTTACAACTGGGACGATCATGCGGTGAATGGCGACCTGCCGACCGCGATGCGGGAACGGCTGCCGGGCGTCGATCAAGCCGTGACCGCTTTGATCGAGGACGTCTACCAACGCGGCCTGGATCAGGATGTCCTGATCATCGTCTGTGGCGAGTTTGGCCGTACACCGCGCGGCAACACTAGCAACGGAAAATGGGGCCGGGATCACTGGCCGAGCGCGATGTCGATCCTTGTTTCCGGCGGCGGAAAACGGATGGGACAAGTTATCGGCGCGACCAATGCCCTGGGCGAACACCCCATCCAACGCGAGCTCACCCCGCAGAATTTCCGCTCGATGATCTTCCACCACCTGGGCATCGATTACCGACAAACGTATCTCGATCGCGCTGGCCGCCCGATTCAGATTTCGTACGGCGACCATATTCCCGAATTGGCGTAATCGACACCATCGTTGGCGAACCGAGCGGAAACTCGCGCCGCGATGCCGATGATTCCGCCGGTTATTTTTTCTTGCTGGTCACATTGGCCGAACCGGTCGCGCGGCCAGTGCTGTCTTGGAATCGCGTCTTCGAGCCGCTTTGGTTCGCGCTGCCCGTCGTGCGTCCCGAACTGTCACGGAAGGTAGTGCCGCGCGTCGTATTCGTGGATGTGCCGGTGGTGCGTCCCGCGCTATCGCGGTACGTCGTGCGGTTTCCCGACGTCGCGGCGGTGCCAGTCACTCGCCCCGTGCTGTCGCGGAACGTGGTCTTGTTCCCGGAAGTGGTCGCCGTGCCCGTCGTGCGGCCGGTGCTGTCGCGAAAGGTCGTCTTGTTCCCCTGCGTGGAAGCCGAACCCGTCGTGCGTCCAGTTTGGTTGGAAAAGCTCGCCCGATCGCCGGAACTGGCGCGTGTGCCAAACTGCCGAGTCACGTTATCGGTCCCGGGTGGCTTGGTCTTCGACTTGCTGTCCGCGACGACGAAGCTCGGCGCCACGACCAGCGCCCAAACCGCCGCAAGCCCCACGGCGCGCGCCGACACCAATTGCCGAGCTGACACCAGTGGCCGAGCCAACCGCCAACGTCGCGTCGCAGCGACCGCGAACGCCGTCGACGAAGCCGTAAATGGGTGACTTCGCATAGCAGCTACTCCGAGTAAACGGTTTCGATAACCTGTCGAACCAGAATCATGTGCATGGGGATTTATACCGCCAATCGTGTCGCATCGCGTAGCGGCCGCCACCAGCGTCCGCCGGCTCGTTGTTTGGGTACGATTTTGCCACGTTGTTTATTCGAGCAGCCATGCCGCGGGGTTTTCGATCGCCGAGCTTAAATCCTTGAGGAATCGAGCGGCGGGTGCGCCGTCGTTCGCACAGTGGTCAAAGCTGAGGCTGAGTCGAATGGTCCAGCGCGGTTCGATCCGGTCTTCGGCGACCACGCGCGGCTCGCGGCGAATCTCTCCCACGCCCAGGATGGCGACTTCCGGCCAACGGATGATCGGCGTGAATGTCTCGACGCCGAGGCTTCCCAGCGTGCTGACGGTGAACACGCCGCCATCCATTTCTTCGGCTCGCAACCGGCGACTTCGAGCTCGTTCCGCCAAATCCTTTACCCGGACCGCGAGCTCGGAAATCCGCAACGCGGGCACATCCCGAACCACCGGCACCACCAACCCTTCCTCCGTGTCGACCGCCACGCCAATGTCCCAGCTCCGGGGCGCGACGAGTGTTCCCTGATGCCATCGTTGCGCGAAACGCGGATGATGACGCAACACGGCGGCCGCCAATTTCACCAGCAGGTCGGTATACGAGGGCACCGGACGTCCATCGGCCGGCGAGCCGCTCCGGCCGGCACGGAACTGGTCGCGGAGACTCACCAGGTTCCCCGCATCCGCTCGAGCGTGCAGCGTGACTGGAACCGTCTCATCGCGACTGCGACGCAGATTCGTCGCGATCGACCGCCGCACCGGCGACAACGGTTCGCCCGCGCCTGCCGCCATCGCCCTGGGGCTGGCCGAAGCTTCCAGCGGCCGCGCCAACCGTTGCGATGCCAATGGATTCGCGGCTGAAGTTGTTGATATCGCTTGAACGTCCCGTTCGCGAATCCGATGGTGGCGCCCACTGCCGACGACGGTCGACAGTTCCACGCCCAGTTGCCGCGCGAGTCGTCGTGCTCGCGGCGTCGCATGCAGCCGCACGCGGCCACTCTGCGGCGCCGCCCCGCGGCCATGCGGGCCAGAGTCACGGTTAGCGTCACGGTTAGCGTCACGGTTAGCGTCACGGTTAGCGTCACGGTTAGCGTCACGTCCAGCGTCACGGCCAGCATAAATATCGGCGTTTGCCGCGGTGTCGGTTAGCGATCGCGAGCCGCCTCGAGCTTCGATGGATTGAACATCCGCTGGCCGAGCGCTGCGGGCTTCGGCAGCGGCCCTCACATCGCGCGCGGTGATGCGATCCGCACCCGCGGTCGGCGCTGCGGCGGCCAGCGACACCCCCAATTCGCGAGCCAGTCGACGGACCGACGGCGAGGCGACGGGAGTTGTCGTGTTTGCAGTTGCCGGAGCAGTCGCGTTCGCACTCGCCGACGCAGTCGCGCTCGCAGTCGCGTTCGCAGGGGAGGCGCCGGTCGGCGACTCGCCGGCTTCCAGCAGGTATCCGATCACTCGGCCGACAGCGACGACAGCGCCGGCGGCGGGCGCGTCGGGTGCGAGTTGGAGGACGCCGCTGTCGACGGCTTCGATTTCCTGGACGGCCTTTTCGCCTTCCAGTTCGAACAGCGGTTCGCCGGCCCGGATGAATTCGCCATCGCGGCGTTTCCAACCGGCGAACGTGCCTTCTTCCATCGACCAACCGAGCCGTGGGATTGTGACTTTATGCGCCATGGTTTGGCCTTTCCAGAATGCGGCGGATCACTCCGCCAACAGGTCCCGCAACGCCTGTTCGATCGCGGTCGAATTGGGCACCACGGCGGCCTCCAGAGGCGGGCTGTAAGGGGTTGGTGCGAAGGCGCCATGCAGGCGTTTGATCGGCGCGTCGAGTTCGTCGAATCCGGCATCGGCGACTCGCGCGACCACTTCGGCGGCGAAACCGCACGGCGCGAACGCTTCGTCAATTACGAGCAACCGGCCGGTCTTGGCGACACTGCGGACGATGGTATCGGTATCGAGCGGCGACACGGTGCGGGGATCGATCACTTCGATTTCCAGTCCGTCAGCGGCAAGTTTCCCGGCGGCCTCGATCGCCAACGGCACCATCCGCGCGAGCGCGACCACCGTCGCGTCGCGGCCCTCGCGGGCCACTCGCGCCACACCGAACGGAATCTCGTAGTCTTCCTCGGGAACAGCGCATTTCGTGCTGAGCAATTCGCGGTGCTCCAGAAACAGCACCGGGTCATGGCAACGCAGCGCGTGGGCGAGCAGTCCCTTCGCGTCGCGAGCGTTCGACGGCACGACCACTCGCAGGCCGGGAATGTTCGCGTACATCGCGTAGTAGCTGCCCGAGTGATGGGTCGCGGCCGAATGGCCGATGCCGATACAGCCCCGCAGCAACACGGGCATCTTGAGCCGGCCGCTCGACATGTACTGCATCTTGGCGATCTGATTGACGATCTCGCCCACCGAATCGAGGACGAAATCGGCGAACATGAAATCGACGACCGGCCGCGTGCCCGTCATCGCCGCTCCGCCGGCCAGCCCAACAAATCCGCGTTCGCAAATCGGCGTGTCCCGCAACCGCTCCGGACCATACAAATCGAACAAACCGGTCGTGGTCATGAAGTTGCCGCCACGTTTGCCGATGCCTTCGCCCAGCACAAAGATGGTCGCGTCGCGAGCCATCGCGGCGGACAACGCCTCATGAGCGGCCTTGGTCCAAGTGAGCTCCCGCGCCGCACCAAGCGAACCGCTGGCCGCGGCGCCGCGCGGGGCCACCGCAGGGGACTCAGGCAGGCGGGACTCAGGCAGGCGGGACTCGGGTTGGCGGGACTCGGCGGCGTACACATGGTTCGTGGCGGTGGCCGGGTCGGGCCACGGGCTGTTCTCGGCGAATTGCCGCGCTTCCACGACTTCGGCCGCGATCTGCGCTTCGATGTCGTCCAGTTGGGCGGCCGTGGCTTGGCCAGCGGCCAACAGATGGGCGCGCAAGCGTTGAATGGGGCAGCGGTTCTTCCACTGCTCGACGTCCTCGCGCGTGCGGTAGGTGAAATCCCCCATTCCCTCCGCGTGTGCGCGGGTTCGATAGGTTTGGCATTCCACAAGCGTCGGGCCGCCGCCGCTGCGGGCCCGCTCGACCGCCTCGCCGAACAATCGGGTGAGCGACACGGCGTCATTGCCGTCGACTTCCAGTCCGACCATGCCGTAGTTCGCGCCGCGGGCGCCGATACTGCGGCCGCCTCCCGAGTAGGAGTAGGGCACCTCGGTGGCGAACTGATTGTTTTCACACACGAAAATCACCGGCAGGCCCCAGATGCCCGCCAAATTCAGTCCTTCGTGGAACGCTCCGTTGTTGGCGGCTCCGTCCCCGAAAAACGCGACGGCGACCCGGTCGGTCCGCAGCAGCTTGAAGGAATAGCCGGCGCCCGCCGCCTGCAGGATGCATGGCCCGACAATGCCGCTCGTCCCCATCACGCCCATTTCGGGCTGGAACAGGTGCATGCTTCCGCCCCGGCCATGCGAACAGCCGGTCGCGCGTCCAAAAAGTTCGGCCATCAATTGCCGGGGTTCCATCCCTTTCGCCAAGGCGTGGCCGTGGCCGCGATGCGTGCTGAACACGACATCGTCAAACCGCAGATGGGCGGCGATCGAGGCGGCAATCGCCTCCTGGCCCACGTACGTATGACACGCTCCGTGGATCAACCCGCGCTGGTGACACCGTGCGAGCTCTTCCTCGGTCTGTCGAATCCGCGTCATCGCGCGGTAAACGTCCAACAACATGGCCCCCCGCTTTCTTCGCTGGTCTCTCTTCAAGTCTCTCGCGTCATGGTTTTCGCTTCACTCGTCGCTGTTCGCTCATCCTGGGAAAGCTGCCGCGTGGCGTCGGCGAGCGACTTGGAGCGCCCCGACGCGACGAGCGCGGCGGCTAGCAATCCGCGCAGCGTGTCCTCGGTCTCCGGACAGACGCGGCAATCCCCCGGCAGCGACTGCCTGACGAGCCGTCGGAGGATGGAGAGATTTTGCGCCAAGCCGCCAGAGAAAACGAGCCGACTCCAGAGCCGCTCCGGTGAAATACGTTCAGCAAGCACAGCATAATTGCGGGCCATGGCGCGAAAAGCCGCCAGGAAGAGCGGCCCGACCGCCAAATTGTCGGTCGTGATGCCGGTAATCGAACCGCGGTTTCCAAGCGGTCCCTCAAAAAACGATAAATCCACGCCCAGGCCCGCCTCGTTCGTGTTGGCCTCGACGGCGTGCGTCTGTCCAGCATGCGTCTGTCCCGTGGGCGTCTCTCCAGCGGGCGCCTCTCCAGCATGGGCCTCTCCAGCATGCGTCTGTCCAGCGCGTGGCGGTTCGTCGAGCGTTTCTCGGCGGGTCTGGCCGAGCGACGGTTCAGGGCGCGGCGTATGTGGGGTAGCGAGCGGCGCCAGCGGTGCGCGACGCGCGGGAACTTGCTCGGCGATCTCGCGCGCTTCGGCTTGTTCGGCGGCGGAGGCTAGGTATGGCCATGGATCGGCGAGGGTGAGGCCTTGAACGCGGGCCAATTCGCTGAGCAGATCGACGATTACGTTGAGCGAGCGGCCGGCTGGAATGTGAGTGATCGTGTTGAGGAATCGATGGTCGAGATAGGGGCGGGTTTGGTAGGCGCCGGCGATGAGCG
>CAIXSC010000343.1 GCA_903921945.1 uncultured Planctomycetaceae bacterium | reverse complement strand
TCGGCATCGAACGCCAACGCCACCAGATCGAACATGTTTCGATAGTACTCGGCTGGCTCGCCTTCGCTGTTAGCATCCAGGTTGACGTGGGATCGGTCTTGCTCTTTCAGGGGCACGTCGATCCAACGTTCGGAGGCCACCAGTCGCGACTCGACTTCATTGAGCGACGTGAGGTACTGTTCGAGCCGGTCCCGGTCGGACTGCCCCAGTTGCTGATTGAGCGCCTTGGCGCTCTCCACCACCGCGTCGACCAGCTTGATCCGCCGTTTCAGTTCCGCGCGTTCCGCCAGCAGCGAACCGCGTTCGACGCGGAATAGCCGGTCAAACACGCGGCGCGGGCTGTTCTCCGCCGGGATCGGCCGTCCATCCAAACTGTACGAGATCGTGCCGGTTCGCGAGAGAAAGCCGGTGCCGGCGTCGATCGAGAGAACGAGTGACGGTTGGCGGCAGTGTTGTTTCGTGTGCAGCGCGACGACTTGATCGAGGCCGACGCTGTTGTAGGCCCCCGGTTTAGGATTGTGCAACGGCGCGCCGGTCAACCACATGTCGGAACAGACGTGTGGATCGGCTTTCGGGCCGCTGGGATGGTACAAACCGCCGAGGAAACTCAACTGTTGCCGGAACGGACTGAGTGGCTCGGTGGATTTGCCGAACACAAACTGCCCGTTCTCCTGTCGCGTGGGAAACCAGTTCCACTCGTCGATTCCGTGTTCCGAACGCGGCAGCGACATACCGTTGGCCGTGTAGAGGGCGCAGAACCGGCGGGGAATCCGCTCCGCGACCTCCGCGCCCATCGCATCGAGCACCGGCAGAGCCAAGGCGACGCCGCCGACTCCCCGCAGGAAAGCCCGTCGATCCAAACGAGCCGGGCGGACGGCAGGCGATGTTCGACCGATGGCGATGTGGCCCGTGCCATTCGCAACTGTTGCTTCATTCATGGTGGACTTCCCGTTACTTCTCGAGGAACATCGGACTGGCCACGACGTACTGTACCATATCCCGCATTCGGTAGCCGTCCGTCCGCAGCTTGACCGCGTCACGCTTTAAAAACTCCATTTCGTGGTAGCTCAGGCTGCGGCCGTTGGCATAGGTTGTCAAATGCACCAGGACACTGAAGGCGACTTGATCGAGCCGCTGGCCGGCCAAGTAGCGCCGCAGTTCCCCGAAGCTCGCGACCTCCGTGCCGTCAGGCAGTTTGGATCGGGCATCCACAGGCGGTGGCCGTAGCCGGCCGCCCGCGTCGATTTCCTCGAGCGGGATACCCCAAGGATCGATCTTGGAGTGGCACTGGGCACAACCCGGCTGACTGCGGTGTTGTTCCAACCGGAGACGCAGCGGCGCGTTTTTCGTTTCTTCTTTCAACGCTGGCACATTCGGCGGCGGATCGTCGGGCGGTTCGGCGACGATCTTGCGAGCCAGCCAAGCTCCGCGTTTGATGGCGTTGGGTTCGCGACCATCCGACAGCCCAGCCATGATCGCCGCTTGCGAGAGCACTCCGCCCAACTCCGGGCGGCTATGCCCGATCGGCACGAAACGAAACCCGCTGTCGGTCTTGTCTCCCAAATCGTAAAAGTTCGCCACGACCTCGTTGGCCACGATGAAGTCGGATTCGATCAGGTTGCTTGCTGGCAGATTCTCGCGAATCAGATGCTCGACGAACCGCACCGGTTCCTGCCGCAGCTGTGTCCGTGTGTCGCGGCGCATCTGCGGGAATCGCCCACGGTCCGGCTCCAGCACGGCGAACTTCTCCAGCCCCAGCCATTGCGAAGCAAATTCATCCATCGCTCGGCTGAACCGCGGGTCGGCGATCATCCGGGTGGTCTCAGCCGCCAATTCCGATCGAAGTTGGCCGCGGGCGGCGAGCTCCAGCAAACGCGGGTCTGGCGGGCCGTTCCACAGGAAGTACGACAACTTCGACGCCAGTTCGTGCTCGTCGAGCGGCTCGGCAGCCGGTGTTGTGCTGTTTTCCACCAGGAACAGGAACTGGGGCGACGTGAGTGTCACCAGCAAAGCGTCTTGGACGGCGCGAAGGAACGGCGCGCCGTCGGCTCGCGATCGATCGAAGACCGCCATCAGTGCCGCGGCCTCCGCGTCTGATACGGGGCGGCGGAACGCGCGGGAAGCGAACCGCCGGACAACTCGCAGCGCCGCTTCCCGCGACTCGCGGTCGCCCGGTCCGTCTTCCGCGGCGGAAAGAATGTTGCGGTGCGATGCGGGTGGCCATGTGTCGTACAGCGGGCCCTCGAACTCGACCGACCGCACCAGCAACCGAGGCATGTCGCGGCCATCTGTGAATTCGCTACGCACGCCAATTTCTCGAACGCCTGCGAGGTAGTTGACGTTGTCCTTCTCCACATCCGGACTGGCGAAGTTGCGGATCGCGCCTTCGAACACGAATCGCTGAGGCGTTGTCGCGGTGACTGGTTGCGGATCGCCGACGGGCGTCAGTGTGCTGCCGCAGTCGCGCCTCAGGCCCAAATGCACGCCGACCCGCGGCACCCGCCGCTCGAATGTCGCGAAACGTTCCGCGAGCGGATCGCTTTCGGGCAGTCGTTCGAACGTCACGCGTCCCGGCGGTTCGCTACCGGATTGCTTGGCGGCCACTGCCAACGGACCCGCGGGCAGCCGGACCACGACGAAGGACGGGTCGACAAGGGCGCCGGAAAACCGGCGATTTCCGAGCGTCAATTCCAGCTCTTTAGGCTCGTCGCGCGGCGGCACGGCGAATTTCCGGCCCGGCTCGACCAGCGCCTGGATCTCGCCGTCCTCCAACGCCCGTCGATAAATCCGCACCTCGTCCAGTTCACCGGCGAACGCCTGGGCGTCTTGGATTCGGCCGAAGTGCAGGTCGACTTTGGGATTGTCAAGGTCAAGCGGTCCGACGGCTCCACCGGCCACCGGATAGCCGTTGATGAACAACCGTGTTTCACCCGGCTTGCGACGCACAACCGCCGCGACATGTTGCCAAGCGTTCACCCGCAGCTTGCCTGGCGGCGAGGCCACGGTGCCGTTCGGCTGCCCTTGAGGCCCCACCGTCTCGATTCGCAAAACGCCGCGGCCGTCGGGCATGTCGAGATACCAGCCTTGCGTCCAGGCATACTTGCCAAGGCAGACGATGCCACCCTGCCGCAACTGCCGCGGATGGATCCACGCTGCGACAGTAAAATCCCCCGTGCCGACCGCCATCGTCGAGGTCCGCGGCACGACCAGCGAGTCGCCGTCACCGTCCAACTTCAGCCCTTGGCCAAACGGCGTCCGGACAAAACGGGCGTCGCCCGCCAATCGGCCTGTCAGCGGATCCGGCGCGGCCGGATTGGTCGGCGAATCGCCGCCGTCAGTGCTCTTGCCGTTCACGGTGCCGATCGTCGAACCGTTCAAGGACCAAGTGCCAACGAGGCTGTCCGCGAGTCGGCGGCTGTCAGGCGCGGCGAGTTGCGTTGAATACGACTGCGAGTGAACTTGGACGAGATAGATTCCGGCGGTCGGAATGGCCGCGGTGCGCGGTTCGGCCAAATGGTCGACCGCAACCCATTCGCGGTTGGCGTTGGCGGCGGTCGATGCCGGCGTGTTGGCCTTCGACGAGGCGTCCGTGGCGCTGGATGGCGAGTCGGATTGAGCGGCCGCGTTTCGATGCGCGACATCCGCGGCGGTAACGAGCAAGCCATCGTCGTATTTGGCGGCGGTTACCGTGACGCGAAACCGTCCCGCGTCGGGCAGTTCCCGCAGGGAAATTTTGAAATTGGCTTTGGGGCCGTAAGTCCCCTCGCCATCGAACTGTTCTTCGTTGGTGATCGCGGGCCGCAGGAGCAGTCCTTCGGGCACCGTCGAGTACGCTTGGCCTTTGGGATATCCAGGACTGCCGCGGAGACAGGCGAACACCGAGTGGTAAATGCTGTCGAAATCCCGCCAAGCGCGGATCGTATCGTTGCCAACGTAGCCCTCGATGAACCGGTACTTGGTTCGCATCCGGAAAGGCTCGTAGGCGAACGGCTTCTCCGGGGAAAGCTCTTCGACTTGGAAGTCCTCATTCCGCAACAGCAAGCTGTTGGCGCCAAGGATCAAGCGGTCAGGGCAGGGTGCTGGGTTGATCGCCGTTCCAAAATTCATACGGAAGTTCTGAATGACCGGCTTGCGCGCCGGGTCGACCATCGCTCGCTCGATCGCTTGCTGGGCGATTTGAAAGTAAGCTTCCAGCAACAGCGGGGAGAGTGCGAGCGTTTCGCGATTGTTAAGGAAGCCTTCGCGCGAGATGGCATCCGGAGGCAGGATGTCGGTCAAGTTGTCATCGATGAGCAGCAATTCCCGGAGCGTGTTGCGATACTGGGCCGCGGTCAATCGCCGCACACCGCCGTTTTTGGGAAGCGGACGGGACCGGGCCGCGTTGACCGCCTGCTCGATCCAATCGGCGACTCGGCGACGCTCGTCGGCGCTCGGCTGCGGTTCATCCTCGGGAGGCATCGCTTCGGCGAGCACTTGCTTGCGGATCGACTCCCACAGCCGCATGTGGCGATCGTCAAGCGTGGGGCCAAGCTGGTCGACACGGACGCCGGATGTCGCCTTGTCCGCTTGGTGGCAACGGAGACAATGCCTGTCAAGAAACGGTTTCACTTGTTCGGCGAATGGACGTGCGAGCCGTTCGATTTGCGCCGCCGCCTCGTCTTTCGCAGCGGCCGCGACGGCCGCGACAGCCGGCGGTTCCGCCGCGTTCAGCGGTGCGAGAACGATGGCAACGACAAGCGTCACTCCCGCGGCGGTCGCGAAAACTGTCGCCAGCGAGGTCGTGGCCAACGAGGTCGTG
>CAIXSC010000342.1 GCA_903921945.1 uncultured Planctomycetaceae bacterium | reverse complement strand
GGTAATCTAAAAACGCTGCCGCTTCACGCCCATGGGGCTCATTGGCCACTCGTCTTCAATTCACGGGCCGCCCAGATGGCCAGCTTTTCGCGGAATATCTTCGCATTATGGCGGATGTCGACCGGTAATGACGGATGCAGCAGCACGTCGAGAATGCCGGCGGTTAGCGGATGCGAGGCGGCCAACTCCCGGAGCTCGGCGACCAACTGCGCGCGGTCGGCGGCCGAACGGCATGGCTGGTCCGGCCAAGTTTCCACGACCACCACGGGCCGCTGCGCGGGCGCGGCGCCCACGCCCACCAACGCCGCTCGGTAAACTCGCCGATGGCTTTGAAAAATCGCTTCGCAGGGATCCGTAAACAGAGTTCCCGACGCCGTGCGGACACGATGGGATTTGCGGCCGCAGTACCAAAAACGGTCGCGTTCGTCCAAGTAACCAACGTCTCCCATGCGATGCCAAAAGCGCTCGCCGTCCCGTACCTTGTGCAAGGCGTTCGCCGCAACTTGCGTCACGTACTCGGTGGTGACCACGGGGCCCCGCACCATCAGCTCGCCGATTTCCCCGATCGGCATTTCCTCGGTGTCGGCGATATCGGCCAGCGGTCCGTCGTCGATGCGGATCACCCGCCACTCGATGCCAGGAAAGCGTCGTCCCACGCAAGTCCCCGCGCCGGCGGCGGTGCGGGCCGCCGTTTCTCCGAGCACCATCGCGTCGGAGATCGACGCGACGGGCAGCGCCTCGGTGGCCCCGTACGGCGTGTGCAGCACTCCGTTCGGCGCCATCGCGGACTTCATGCGGCGCAAAACGTGCGGCGGTACGGGCGCACCCGCGGAGAGCACTCGGCGCAGCGTTGGCATCCGGTCGCCAGTCGACTCGCAGTACCGCCCCACCGTGTTCCATAACGCGGGCGAGCCAAACGCTTGCGTGACATTCCAATCCCGAGCCGCCTCCAAAATGTTCTTGGGATCGGCCGCCGCGGGCCGCGTGAAATCCATGTCGGGGACCACGGTGGTCACCCCCATCGCGGCGTTGAACAGCGCGAACAGCGGAAATCCCGGCAAGTCGACCTCACCGGGCTGAATGCCGTACAGCGATCGGATTTCGTCGACCTGCCGGGAGAAGTTGCCGTGTCGATAGAGCACCCCTTTCGCCGGCCCCGTGCTGCCTGTCGTGAAAATGATGGCGGCCGGATCGTCCGCCGTCACAACGGCCGGCCGATAGTTCGGCGTCGGATTCGCTCGAAGGCTTTCCAGCGTCGGTCCACCCCAAAACCACCGACGTCCCACCGTCACGTCGAACCGAGCCTGCGGGAAACGCCCACCGTAGAAGCGGCGGACGGCTTGGGCGAGCGGAATCGCGATGAAGCCATCCGGCCGCGACTCCTCGAGGCAACTCAGCATGTTCGACCGGCCCAAGCCGGGGTCAACGAGGATCGTGACCACTCCCGCTTTGAACAACGCGAACACCAGCGAGATGAAATCGATCCCGGGACGCACCAATAACACTAGCCGCATGCCAGGCCGCACGCCGATCGCGTCGAGACCGGCGGCGATCCGATCGCTGTCGTCATCGAGTTCCCGGAACGTCAGGCTGCGATAACGCCGCCGCCCCATGGCGTCGCGCTCCAGCGGCTCGACCACGGCCACCTGGTTGGGCACCCGGGCCGCCATCGCCGTCAGTCGGCCGCCGACATTCACATCCGCGGCGCCGCCGCCAAAATTCGCGTTCGCCATGACCACGCCAGCTCCGAGTGGGACGCCTAAACCCGCGCCTCGACAAACCGCAACACTCGGTCGGCGATATCGATGCCGGTCGCTTGCGACAACGCCTTCCAACCTGGCACGGCGTTGACTTCCAGGGTCAGCAGCCGGCCGTCGCGGGCAGGCAGCAGGTCGATGCCCGCAATCCAGGCGCCCACCGCGTGGGCCGCCCGCCGCGCGAGCTCGACGAGCCGATCATCCGGCTCGAAACGCACCCCGGTCGCGCCACGACTGACATTAGTGCGCCAATCGAGCGGGTTATGGCGTCGCATGCCGTACGTTTCGTCCCCGAGGACCAGCAGTCGCATGTCGAAACCGTTGTGCGGGACGAACTCCTGCAAGTACAGCACGGCGCCCAACTGCGACAGCATTTTGAACGCGCGCAGGGCGAGGTCGGGGTCGGACAGCCGCGTGATGCCCCGCCCTTCGCTGCCGAAGAGCGGCTTTAACACCACATCGCCCCCCAGCAGCGCGAACGCTTCCATCGCGTCTTCGGGGTGTTGGCAGACCACGGTTCGCGGCGTGTCCAAACCGGCGGCC
>CAIXSC010000341.1 GCA_903921945.1 uncultured Planctomycetaceae bacterium | reverse complement strand
GTGTTGATCTTGGGCGTGCGGCCGAATTCGGACATCAGCACGACCAACACGCGGTCGAGCAGGCCGCGGTCGTGCAAATCGTCGATAACGGCCGCGAACGGGCGATCGATCTGTGGCACGAGTTGCCGGTGCATGTTGAAATTGTCGCCGTGCATGTCCCAGTGGTACGAGGTGACCTTGACGAACTGAACCCCCGCCTCGATGAGCCGCCGAGCTTGCAGCAGGTGCCGGCCGAGCGGATGCGAGCCGTACCGGGCGACGTCGGCGGCCGGAACCGTCGTTTCGTCAAACAGATCCTTTCGCTTCATCAGTTGTTCGGCCATGTCGTAGGAAAGTTCGTAGGCGGCGACGTCCGAGTCGCGGCGTTCGCGACGGAACTCGCCGTTCATCCGGCGGCGGAGCGCGTTCCGCGCCTCGTCCCGCGGGTCGTCGATCGACGCGGGCCGGAAGATATGGATGGGCGGCTTTCCTTCTCCCAACGCCAGTGCCCCATACTTCGCGCCCAGGAAACCCGCATCCTGCCATTGAAAGCCGCCTCGGCCCGGCTTGATGTGCATGTAAGGCGGCAGGTTGTTGGACGGCGGAGGCAGTAGCTTGGCAAGCGCCGAACCAAGAAAGGGATAATCGACGCCACGATTCTTCGGATCGCCCCGCTGCACGCGAGCAACGCCGGTCGAGTGGTTTTCGTCCTTGGTGGACATCGAGCGGATCACGGCCAGCTTGTCCATCCGCTTGGCGGTTTCCGGCACGAGTTCGCTGAAATGCACGCCCGGCACCGAGGTCGGAATCGCGCGGAACGGACCGCCAAACTCGGTTCGCGGCTTTGGGTCCCAACTTTCCAATTGGCTAATGCCGCCGTCCAGCCAAATAAACAACACTTGGCGGCCCTGACGCTGCATCTCGGCGGCGGCCGCTGGCCCGAGCAAACCGGAAAGATTGGGGCTGGCCGACGGATCGTCCCAAGGGCCGGCGAGCGGCGTGAGTCCTGCGGCCCCGGCCATGGCCGCTCCGCCCGCCAACGCGCCGAGCATCCGGCGGCGAGTCAATCCGTGAACATCTTCCCGACACGCGAAACGGTGCATGGTAGTGGTTGGTGGTTGGTGGTTGGTGGTTGGTGGTGCGTGGCGGGTGGCGAAACAGGACCAAGAGAAAGTTATCGTTCAAGGCGGCCATCAGGCTACGGACACGGCAGGATTTTCAAGATTTATGAACCACGGATGACGCGGATGGTCACGGATGTAGAGCCGACTGGTTTTCCCATTCCCCATTCCGCATTCCGCATTCCCCATTCCGCATTCCCCATTCCGCACTCCACATTCTCAATGGTTCATTCGGAATTCGTCGGATGCCAGGAGCGCCCAGACGTAATCGGTCCACAGTTGGTCTGTCGCGGCGGCGGTTGTGGCCGTGGTCGCGGGTGTGACAGCGGGAGTAACGAATTCGGCGGCGATCGCCAGATCGGAGGCGGTCGGAGCGCGGCCGAGCACGGCCCAGTGGGCGGCTCGGATTCGCTCGTCGCGGTCGGTGATGCTGCGGAGTTGGGCTGCCAAGTTGCCGTCACGCGGTTCGAGCCACTGGAGCACGAGGCGCTCGTTCAGCACAAACAGCGCTTGGCCCATCGACGGGTTGAATTCCATTTCCGGCTCGCCGGGCGGGTTGCCGAAGACGCCGACGAACAAATCGAGCACTTCCGGGACATTGGCGGGAGGAGTGGCGATTCGGCCGTTGATGTAGTTGTACCAGCCGAATTCCATCTTTTCAGGCGTGCGAGCTTGTTCGAAGCGGGGTTGATTGCCGGTGGCCCGCAACATGCTCCACGCGAGTTGCTCGGGCGAGAGCGGCTTCGGATTGAAAACGCGGTAGGTTGTCGGACCGGCCGAGTCGACGGGCACCCCGGTCGGCAGGCGGCTGGATCGCTGATAGACGCGGCTGAGCGCGATTTCTTTGAGCAGATACTTCACGTCGAAGCGGTGGGCGGCGAAGTCTTGGGCCAGGAGTGCCAGCAGTTCCGGGTGCGACGGCGGGTTGCCGGCATGATCCAGATCCAGCGGGTGAACGAGTCCGCGGCCGAGCATGAGGAACCAGAACCGATTGACGCTGTTGCGAACAAACAGCGGGTTGTCGGCGGTTGGAAGGTCGCGAGCGAGCAGGAGTCGCGGCCGAAACGCCTTGGCCTGTTCGGCTTGATCTTTCATGAAGACCGGAATTGTGACCGGTTCCTTGCCGGGCAGTCGCGGAAAGGTTTCCTTCTTGCCAGCGACGAACACCGACTCGAATTCGCTTTTCGCCTGTTCGGGCTTGTCCTGCAGGTAGCTGTACAACCCGAAATACTCGGCTTGGCTGTAATCGTCGACGGTTGGGTGGTCGTGGCACTGGGCGCACATGATGCTGCGTCCGAGCAGCAGTCGGGCCACGTCCTGCGTCAACTGATGCGGGTTTTTGTCGCGGCCGGCGACGCTGAGGAATTTTCTCGCCGGCTTGAGCGCGTCGCTGTCGTCCGCGAAGAGCAGTTCGCGGACCAGTTGATCCCAAGGCTTGTTCGCGTGGAACGAGTCGCGGAGGAAGCGATTCCATTCGGCGTCGGCGACGGGGGAGCCGGCGCGGCGTTCGAGCAGCATGGCGCTGAACGCCTCTTGCATGCGGCGGCCGAACTCGGGAGAAGCCAGGAGCCGATCGATTACTTGCGATCGCTTTCCGGGCGAGGGGTCGGCGGCGAACGCCTGCGCTTCGTCGGCCGTCGGAATCATGCCGGCCAAATCGAGGGAAACGCGTCGGAAGAATTCCGCGTCATTCGCGGGTTCCGCCACGGGTCCACCCGCCCGAGTTTCGATTTCCCGGTCGATGCGTTCGTGCAAGGGCGGGGGCAGTTCGCCTTGGGCGTGTGCGTAACGGATCGCCATCGACGCGTTCAATGCGAAAAAACTCACGCCCAGAATGAAAAGTCCGAAAAAGGCGCAGGGGCGGCTCATGGCTTCGTTCAGTCCGTTGCGGGAATGGGCGGAAATTGGCTGCGAGCCGGATTGGCAGGGAAAGTGGTGAAGGGCGGGAGGCGGCAGCAACGGCATGTTACACCATGCCAAAGCGGGATTTCAACGGTCGCGGGTGGCGGTGGCGTGAAACGTCTTCTTGGACAGCGAGGCGGGTCTCGATCCGTCCCTTCCGGTAACCGAAAGGTTGCCGAATGCTTGGCAGGTTTCCCCAAGCGGTGATCGATCGCCTTGAACCGGAGCGTTCCCCTAAATACCATTACTGCCCTGGACGGGCGGGTCGATCGTCGCGGACTGCCTTCATGCCATGGATCGGTCTTTTCGTCGCGGACTTCACTTTCCGCGCGGTTTTTTACGCGGGGTGTGCCATGGCTAACGCGGATAACGAACGCCCGGCTCAGTGGGGTGTATTGCAATCGCCGCTCGCCATGGTCGTTGTGGCCTTGCTGGCCATTTTGGGCATTCGTTCGCCTTCATCTCCCAATAATGGTGCGAAAGGCGTACCGGTTTCGAAGGCGGATGACGCATCGGCCAGCAAAGACAAAGACAAAAAGATCCCTGAAGAAAACCTGGAACCGCCGCCATGGGAGCTGCTAAACGATTACTTTTTGATCCCCGCTTCCCGCTGGCCGAGCGTCACGGAGCCTGGCGGTCATGCCGAACGCGACGAGTCGCCATGGCCCGATGTCCTGAAGACAAGCCAGCACGATTCGAAGCTCGCACATGATGGGTTAAAAAGAAAACGTCTGATCGAGTGTGCGAGCCAGGTTGTTCCCCGTATCGACTGTTTAATCGCCACGGTCGCCGACCCGATCGATTCGCGATTCCAGCATATTTTCGATGCTTCGATCGACGCGATTCAACGGGGGATAGGTGGACATGGCTACGACCTCGACCGATTCAGTTTGTTATGGACCGAAGAGTTAAAAGACCTCGCCAAGGGAAAGAGTTCCGAGTCCATCTCGAGACGCTCCCGCCTCGAGCCGAGCGCGATGCTCTTCCGTCGCAATCTCTTCGCGATGGACAACACGCCGAGTGACACTTGGAACCTGTCGGGAAACACGAATTCGTTGCTGATGGTTCTGCTGGTGGGGGAAACGCCAACGACGGGAGTCCATAAATCGGCGCTTGCCGAGGCGTTGGATTTCGTCTCGCTTTGCCATTCGCATCCGTGCCATCAAGGCGGACTAGGAATCGCAGTGGATGGAAAGCCGTCCAGTTCCATCCGGATAAAGATCCTGGGACCGGAATTTTCGGGCTCCGCCTCGTCGTTAAGACAAGGGATCGTCGATTGGTGGCGGCAGCGCTCGAAAGACGGCGTTAATCAAATTGCTGGCCACGAAGTGGAGATCCTATCCGGATCTGCTACCAGCGACAGTGTCCACACGATTTTGAATCATTTCGAGTCGAGCGACGAAAGGTCGTGGCTTTCGATGCGATTCAATGCGACCGTCCTGCCTGATAGCACAACCCGTATTGAACTCTTGCGCCATCTCATAAACACACGTGGTATTCCGGCCGATAAGATTGTGCTTCTCGCCGAACGCGGCACTGCATACGGACGAACCAATGATGTTAAGCGAAATGTCAACGACAAAAAGGATGGAAAGGGACATGACACTGGCAACACCCAGTTTCCCAAGAATTTGAAGGCGTGGCATGAATTGCACGATTCACTTCTTGCACCGATTGAGGCTCGTGCAGACAACGGCTCTAAAACGGTCGTTCACCAAAAACGAATCGAATTCGCACGATCCATGGAAAGAACTCTACGAGAACGAGTGCTCGACGATAGCCTAAGTGACAAAAAGGCATCGGGACATGTGAAACGACTCGAAACAGACTCGTGGTGTCGCCGGATGTGGTTTCTTGCGGGGCGTCGATCGCAATTCGGCCACCTTTTGGACTCGAAAGAAGTCGCCTTTGATCAATTGCGGCGAATCCGTGAATTCAGCTATCCACTCGGATTGAGCCGGATCCGAAGCGAGTTCGAGAAGAGCGACGCGTACCGCAATGAAGGCGGGAAGAATGGCCAGGTAGTCACGAAACGCAATGTTGAGCTGAGGCTGGGCAACGTCCAGCATTCCATTGACACGGTGCCGATCTATTCCGATGTGACGACGCCGGCGGTCGACATTTCGCTGGAGCAGTTGTTGTCCACCATCAAGCGTGACGATATTCGCGCGGTTGGCCTGGTAGGCACGGATGTGCTTGACAAACTCTTTCTCGCCCAGCAGCTCCGCGCTCATGCACCCGACTTGCTGCTGTTCACGCAGGAATACGACGTTTTTTACATGCATGCTGATTACGCGGGGTACCTTAACGGCATGGTACTTGTGTCGTCGTATCCATTCAATCCGCGCGGCCGCGGATGGATGGCGCACGACACCAAATACCGCGACTACGTGTTCGCGACGGACACGGCTCAAGGCGTCTTCAATGCGACCGTCGCGCTGCTGAATATGCAGTTTCGGAATTTGAAGAGTTACCGACCGGTTGACATGCTTAACTACGAGCCTCCGTTTTCGCAAGGTCGGGACAGCGGGACTGCCAAACGCACATTTGGACCGTCGGTATGGCTGACCATGGTGGGCGATACGGGGCTATTGCCGCTGGACGTTGTTTCGATTCATGAAGGTAAGCATGAGGGAGCCATTGCCTACGTTCACCAGCCATCCATTCCGAGGGCGGCCGATTCGAAGGGCGAAGTGAAGGAGTTAAGGCCATCCCTTTTGTTTGTGCATGTGCCGCCGTTCTTACCATTATTCTTGTTCTTGGTGGCCGCTTCGCTCGGACTGGCGGTGCTTTTTGTGATTCATGGGCTATCGGACCGGCAGCGCCGGAGCGGTGTGTGGCGGATGGCGGTGCGATTCGCGCCATGGCTGGCGCTGGGAGGGTGGCAATGGAGGGCTGCGAGGCACCGACCGAGACGGATTGCCGGTTTGGAACTCCATCGAGCGAAGCGATTATGGGCGCCGCGGTCGATGCGCTCGTTGTTTTTAGCCGGTTTGCTGTGGTGTGTCGCGGTGGCAAGCGTGGCGATGGCCGCACCCCGACTCGCGGCCATTCGGTTTGATTTGCTGAGTATGAGCGGCCACTTGGATGTCCAGAACAGTTGGGGCTTGGAAGGGGCCGTCGCATTGGTCGCCACCCTCCTGGTGATATTGGCTGCGATCGTGATCGCGATTCGACGGTTTTTGGTGGTGGCGCCCGGGTTCGTGGCGACGGCTTCGTTATCGCTGGTCGTCGGCGCGATTCTTGTTGGCGGAGGGGTTGTCGTTTGGCTGATGCTAGATGATGTTCGAGCGGCGTCGTTCGCGGAACGGGCGGGCGCGTTGGGCAGCGGATTGAGTCCGGTGATGCCGGTGCTGGCGCTGCTCGCGGCGTTAGGGTGCTGGTGCCTCTGCCACCTGCGCCGAGAATACTTTTTGCGGGTGTTTCGCTTGTCAAACCCGTTTCCGAACCATCGAGTCGCGGAGGATGGGAAGGCGGGCGGGGAGAGCGATCAGGGGAGCCACTTGGCGTCGAATCTGGTGGGTTTCGGCCATCGGTTCCACGAACTCAACGCTTGGCTGAAGGGTAAGCCGCGGTTGCCGCGGGCCGCGGGCGATTGGGTCATGGGATTGGTTTTCTCGATTTGGATGGTCTATACGCTGGCGTTTGGTTGGACTGGCAGTGCCGAAGGGCGTCTTTTCGACATTGGGTTTCGCCTGCTGCTGGGCGTTTGTTTGGTTGCCTACTTCTCGCTGTTGATTCGTATTCGGGCTGTGGCGGGGCTGTTCGAGAGACTGCTGCGCCGGTTGGCTCAGCACCCGATGGTGTTCTCGTTCACGCGCGTGCCGGAGCGGTTGGCGTCGAAAGTTTCGGGGCAGTTGTTCGCGGCATCGCCGCATCCTGGCGATTTGGAGTTCTCCGTTCGTTGCCTGAATCGATTGGTTCAGGAAAGTCGGGAAGACGCCACGGTCGTGAAAGCCGCATCGGAAGGGCCATCCGAATCGCGGGAGGAGTTCCCCGCGCGGGTCACGAAGTTTGCGGAGGGCGAGATCGACATCCGGCGTTTTGATCGCCGGCTCGCCGCGATATTCGGACGGGATCGGGCTCATCAAATTGAAGCGTTGTTCTTCGCCAATCGACTTTTCGGCGACCTGACGCTGGTGTCGCGCGAGCACATAGTCCCGAAGTTGGAGCGTTATTGGAGCCAGATCGAAGTTCTGCGGGATCGAGGGCGCAGCGACAACGATGATTCTGGAAAGGGTCGAGAAAAGAGCTGGACGTGGGAGCGGGAAGCCGAGGTTTTCGTGGCGATGCAATGGATGAATTTGATACGCCAGGTTTTCACGCACCTTCAAAACCTCATGATGTTCCTGATCGCGATGCTGCTGTGCATCTTGATCAGTTTACAGATCTATCCGTTTCAGCCGCGCAACGGGCTGCTCACGTTCTGGTTCGGGCTGATGGCCTGGACCGTGCTGAGCATCGTCATCGCGATCGTGAAATTCAACCGCGATGAAGTCTTGAGCCGGATCTGTCAGACGGTTCCCAATCAATTCACGTTCGATCGCTCCCTGGTCGTCCCATTCCTAAGTTATGTGGTGGCTCCGATCACCGGCATCTTGCTCGTATGGTTCCCCGCGTTGGGGCGAGTTCTGTTTGGTTGGTTCGGGGCCATCGGCGCGTGGCCCGGGGTTTGAGGCGGCCGATTTTAGACGGCCGGTTTGACACGGCCGGTTTGACACGGCCGGTTTGAGGCGGCCGGTTTGAGGCGGCCGGTTTGAGGCGGCCGGTTTGAGGCGGCTCGCTTTAAGGCGGCTCGCTTTGAGGCGGCTCGCTTTGTTTCGCGTGCGACCTTGACCGCGCGGGCGCGGACGACTTATCGTCAACGCGGCCAGGAATTCGGGGACCGGCAGGGAAGCCAGGCATGTTCATCATCGATCGGTATCTGCTCGGCACCTACCTGAAGACGCTCGCCGTGCTATTTCTCAGCATGACGGGGCTGTTCATCATGGTGGACACGACGAGCAACTTCGACGAGTTCGTCGCGTACGGTAAGCAGCAGGGCGGTCTGCACCGCGTCCTGTTCGACTACTATGCGCCGCGGGTGTTGACGTTTTTCGACCGCACGAGCGGCATTCTGGCGATGGTCGCGGGGATGTTCGTGGTGTCCGTGCTGTACAGGTCGAACGAACTGACGGCGATCCTGGCGGGCGGGGTGCCGAAATCGCGGGTGGTGCGGCCGATTCTGGCCGTGTCGCTGCTCGTCAGTCTGGTGGCGGTCGCGAATCGTGAATGGGCGATTCCGAAGCTTCGCGGCAAGCTGATCTACAACGCGCAGAACTGGAAGGGCGAGAATCCGCGGCCGATGACGCCCGCCTACGACAACCGCACCGACATTTTCATGGACGGCAAAGCGGTTCTGGCCGCGCAGCGATTGATTCTCGAACCGAAGTTCACGCTGCCGCCGGCGCTTGCCGCGTTCGGGACGCGGTTGGTTGCGGCCCGCGCCTTTCAACAGTCGGCCAACGCCGAACATCCGGCCGGGTATCTGCTCGATGAGGTGGCTGGCGGCGAGCGTGGCCCTGGCGAGGCGGATGGGCTTGTCGAAGGCCAATTGGCGATCCTCGCCCCGCGCGGTCGCGCTTGGCTCAAACCGAATCAACTGTTTGTCGCGAGCGAAATCGAGTTTGAACAGCTGGCGGCGGGGCATGCGTGGCAAGACATGGCCGGTTCGCTCGACCTGTGGCGGGCGATGAAACAAGCCAGCCAGGACTTCAGCGCGGCGACTCGGGTGCGGTTGCACGCACGGCTAGTGCAGCCGCTGGTCGACATGACGCTCGCGGTGATCGGCCTGTCGTTGATCTTGCGGCGAGCTCAGCGGAACATTTTTGTCGCGGCTGGAGTTTCGCTCTTCGTGATCGCCTGCTTCTTCGTGGTGACGCTCGGCGCGCACGGGTTGGGCGGCATCTACCTGTTGCGGCCCGATTTGGCGGCCTGGCTGCCGCTGCTGGTATTCATGCCGGTAGCGGCGGGCGTTTCGCAGGGGATCTGGGAGTGACGGCGCGGGCGGATAGAATTCCCCGCAGGGGGCCGATCGTGATGACCAGTCGAAGGCAATGGCTGCGGTGGTGCGGGTTAGGTGCGAGTGTCTGCGGGGCGTCCGCCGCCTTGTCGTCGCGCGCTGGGACGGGGCGCCTGCCCGATGGTTGGGGCCGTGCGAAGGCATGCATTTTCATCTTCTTGGATGGTGGCCCGAGCCAGATCGACTTGTTCGATCGGCGGCCGGCGGCGCCGACGGAGATTCGCGGGCCGTTCGGTTCGATCGCGACGGCCGTGCCAGGGCTGGAAATCTGCGAACACCTGCCCGGCATGGCGCGGGTCATGGATCGCGTGCTGCAAGTGCGGTCGTTGCGACATACGGAAACCGTGCATGATCCGGCCGTCTATCAGATGCTCACCGGTTACAAGCACGTGAGTTCGGCGGGCGGGTTGAAAGTCGAGCCGACGGACCGGCCGCACTGGGGAGCCGCGCTTGCCATGGCCGACACGCGGCGCGGGGCGCTGCCCAAATTCATTCACACTCCAGGCCGGATGAAAATGGAGGCGCGGGTCTTGCCGGGACAGAACGCGGGTTTCTTACCAGCCGCCTTCGATCCTTGGGAAGTTGAGATCACGCCGGCTGGCGAGGTGATTGCCCCCGATTTCGCTCGATTCGCGGCGGAACCGCCCGAGCGGTTGGCGGAACGGTTGCGGCTCTTGGCGGACTTCAATTACGAGGCGGCGTCATTTCCGGGGCTGGCGAGCGTCGAGCGGCTGGAGCGGTTCCGCGAACAGGCGTGCGATTTGGCGAATTCGCCGTCCGCGCGAGCGGCGTTCGATATCGATCGCGAGCCGACCCGTTTACGGGACCGCTATGGTCGGCATCGGCACGGGCAGTCGATGTTGTTAGCGCGGCGATTGGTGGAGGCCGGCGCGCGTCTGGTTACGGTTTACTGGGGGAGTGAGCCGCAGGACTGGGCGGACGGAAAGGGGCCGCGGCCGGCGAACAACCCGTGGGACACCCATCGCAACCACTTCCCGCTATGCCGCGACAGTCTGTTGCCCCGGGCTGACCAAGCGTATTCGGCGCTGATCGACGATCTGTCCGAACGCGGTCTCCTGGCGGAGACGCTCGTGGTGTGGACGGGTGAATTTGGGCGGACGCCGCGTATCAGCCGGCCGTGGGCGAGCCGCGATCACTGGCCGCACGCCTTCACCGCGTTGCTCGCCGGTGGTGGCGTGCGGGGAGGCGCCGTGTACGGGCGGACCGATCGCTGGGCGGCGGAAGTCGAGGAGCAGCCGGTATCGCCAGCGGATTTGATGGCAACGCTGTTTTCGGCGCTCGGAGTGCGGCCGGAGCAGCAGTTGGCTGGACGGC
The DNA here is from genome assembly GCA_903921945.1 of uncultured Planctomycetaceae bacterium. Lineage (GTDB taxonomy): Bacteria > Planctomycetota > Planctomycetia > Pirellulales > Pirellulaceae > CAIXSC01. The sequence goes on along the minus strand of CAIXSC010000341.1, from coordinate 3,282 downwards.
TGGGCGAGCGTCATCAACTGTCTGAGGGACGCGTAGTCGGGGAGTGGTTCGGCTCATGAATGTCCCGCCAAAGCCATCGTCCGACGCGTCTCCTGAAGGCCCCGACCCAGTTCCAGCCGATGCTCCGTTGCCGTTGCCGGACGGCGCACCGATTTTGCGAGGCCTGGCGAAACGCTTGTTGGCTCGACCGGGGTTTTCGACGACGCTCGAGCGGTTGCGAACCACCAAGAGTGTCGCGTTCGACGGCGTGTGGGGTTCGACGGCCGCCGTGCTCGCTGGCGCGATCGCCGAAGCGGCGGCGGGACCGTTGCTCGTGGTCTGTTCACAGCCAGGGGAAGTCGACGAGCTCTGTGCCGATATCGGGCTGTTGGCTCAATGCGAGCTGTGGCGGTTTCCCGCGTGGGAGGCTGAGCCGGGCGACCGCGTGTGGCATGACGAAACGTTTTGCGAACGGCTGCGCACTCTGCGGCGGCTTGATACGACGGCACACTCGGCCGCGGGCGCCCATAGCCATGCGTTTGTGGTGACGAGCGTCCAGGCGCTATTGCAGCCAGTGCCCGCGCCGGCCACGCTGGCTCGCGGAGCGCGAACGTTGCGGGCGGGTCAACGCTTGCAGGTGCCGGAGTTGCTCGCGTGGTTGGTGGAGCAGCAATTCGAGGGTGTGCCGGCGGTGAGTTTGCCGGGCGAGTTCTCGGTGCGGGGCGGGATTGTGGACATTTTCCCGCTGGACGCCGATCTGCCTGCGCGGCTCGACTTGTTCGACGACGAGATCGAATCGATTCGCCGTTTCGATGTGGTGACGCAGCGAAGTTTGGATTCGTTGACGCAACTGGAATTGGCGGCGTTCCCGAAGGCGCTGGCGGAACGCGAGAGCTTGCTCGCGCATTTGCCGCCTTCGTCCACCGTTTTGCTCTTGGACACGCGGGTGATCCGCGATGAGGGAGAGCGGTACCTAAGTCGCGTCGAGCGGCCGCAGGACTACGTCACGACGCAGGAGTTGTTCGCGGGAATGGCGCGGTTCGCGGTCGCGACGGCGGGCGGGGTAGGGGAGGCGGCGGACGAGTCGGCATGTCGACTGGGGATGGAATCGGTCGAACGGTTCAGCGGCGACTTTGAACGCGTGCGGGCCGAGTTGGACCATGTGGCGGGCGGGGCCGAGGTGGTCATGGTCGCGCGGACGGACGCCGAGGCGCGGCGTTTGGCGGACATCTTTGGCACGACGGACGTGGCGGATCGAGGGCGGTTGTCGGTAGCGATCGGCAGTCTGCGGAACGGCTTTCGGATGCGGGTTCCCGAAGCGCCGGGCGGCCGGCCGTTGGGGCCCCGCCCTCTGGTCCGCGACGAGGCCGGGTCGGGAGAACTGGTGGTTTTGACGGGCTCCGAACTGTTCCGCCGAGAGGAAGTTCGGCGGCCAACACGGCGCCATCTCGGCAAGGCGATCGACAGTTTCATCGATCTGCAGGAAGGCGATTTGGTGGTTCACCTCGGGCAAGGCATTGGCCGTTACCGGGGGATGAAGATGATCGAGAAGCATGGCCAGATGGTCGAGCATCTCGAATTGGAGTTTGCCGAGCAGACGCGGATGTTCGTGCCCACGACGAAGATCGAATTGGTGCAAAAGTATGTTGGCGGGACAAAGTCCCAGCCGAAGCTGGCGAAGATCGGTGGCCAGGTTTGGGCGCGGCAGAAAAAGGCGGCCGAGGAGTCGGTCGTCGACATGGCCGGCGAGTTGTTGGAATTGCAGGCGGCGCGAGTGACTCGGCCGGGCATCGCGTTCGGACCGGACAGCGACTGGCAGCGGGCGTTCGACGCGTCGTTTCCCTACCAGGAGACCGAGGACCAATTGGCCGCGATCGAGGCGATCAAGGCGGACATGGAGCGACCGCGGCCGATGGACCGGCTGCTGTGCGGCGATGTCGGTTTTGGCAAGACCGAGGTCGCGATGCGGGCGGTGTTCAAGGCGATCGACAACGGCTACCAAGTGGCCGTGTTGGTGCCGACAACGATCCTGGCGGAGCAACACTACCATTCGTTCAAGCAGCGGATGGCGGAGTTTCCGTTCGACGTGGGGCGGTTGAGCCGGTTCTGCACGCCGGACGAGGAAAAACGGGTGCTGCAGGGGCTGAAAACGGGCCATGTCGATGTGGTGATCGGGACGCATCGCGTCGCGTCGGCGGACGTCGAGTTTCACAATCTGGGACTGGTGATCATCGACGAAGAGCAGCGATTTGGCGTCGATGTGAAAGAGCGGTTGAAGACCTTGAGGAACACGGTCGACGTATTGACTTTGAGCGCGACGCCAATTCCGCGGACGTTGCACATGTCGCTTGTCGGAGTCCGTGATATCTCCAATTTGGAGACGCCGCCCCAGGAGCGGATGGCGGTGGAGACGCGGGTGACGCGGTCCGACCCCGAACTCATTCGCCATGCGGTGCTCCGCGAATTGAACCGGAGTGGGCAGGTTTACTTCGTGCATAACCGGGTCCAGGACATCTATGAACTCAAGCATCGGCTCGACAGTTTGCTGCCCGACGCGCGGATCCGGGTCGGCCATGGGCAGATGAACGAGCAGGAGCTTGAGCAGGTGATGGTCGACTTTGTCGCCCACAAATTCGACGTGCTGCTGGCCACGACGATCGTCGAAAGCGGGCTCGATATTCCCAACGCGAATACGATCTTGATCGACGAGGCCGACCGCTACGGACTGGCCGATCTCCATCAGCTTCGGGGCCGTGTGGGCCGTTACAAGCACCGGGCTTACTGCTACCTGTTGATCGACGCTCACAAGCATGTCACGCCGAACGCCGCCCGCCGACTGAGGGCGATCGAGGAATTCAGCGACATGGGGGCTGGGTTCGCGATTTCGATGCGCGACTTGGAAATTCGCGGCGCCGGCAATCTGCTCGGTTCGCAGCAGAGCGGCCACATCGCGGCGGTCGGCTACGAACTGTACTGCAATCTATTGGAAGCGGCCGTGCGCGACCTCAAGCACCTGCCGCCAAAACGAGCGCTCGATGTGGACATCGACTTGCCGGGCGACGCCTTTATCGGCGCGGATTACATTGCCGACATGCGGCAGAAAATCGATGTCTATCGGCGGTTGTCGCGGATCACGCTGTACGACGAAGTGGACATGTTGAGGAAGGAGTTGGCGGATCGTTTTGGACCGCCTCCCGATCCGGTGGAACGGCTGCTGGCCCTGGCCGAGTTGCGGTTGGACGCCGCCATCTGGCAGGTGGCGGCCGTGCGTCGCGAGGAGCAGTACTTGGTGTTCGCCTACAG
>CAIXSC010000340.1 GCA_903921945.1 uncultured Planctomycetaceae bacterium | reverse complement strand
GGAAGTCGATTCGCCGCCACACGGCCGGTCGCGACGAGTTCGACATGCTCGCGACGGACAAGATGTCCGTCGTACATAACAGGATGCCGCTTGCGAATGGGCCGATCGGGGCCGCTCTTCCCTTTGTACGACGGACATCTTGTCCGTCGATCATTTTGTCCGTCGATCATGGGCCGACAACCGTCGACCGTCGCCGATCGAGCTCACGCGATTCGGGCCGAAAGGCTAGAAGGGGTTGGAGGGCAGGGCCCGTCGCTGGGGCGCTAGAATCGCCCAATCGCCCAATCGCCCAATCGCCCAATCGCCCAATCGCCCGGTCGCTGGGTTCGATGGCAAACTCAGATTGACGCGTTTGCGTGAAGTTGCGACTCTACGCCGATTACGGACTTTTCACACGCCGGAATTAGGCCGGGTGGAGGCGCAAGGATGCACGCCGCTGTCACTTCATTTCTCGGACTGCTATGCCTTCAATTGCAAGCGGTCGACCCCACCGCCGTGCATCTCGAACCCGTCATGAAGCGACCGCCGGCGGGTGGGATGTCGATGCGGTCCTCCCAGTTTTCGCCCGTCGTGGCTCCGCAAGCATCGCCTCAACCGTCGTCTTTGAGGTGGTCCGCGCCAAGCTCGACACGCAACCCCGCCCGCGGCGCTTCCGGCAATCCCGGCGGTAGCTCGGCGGTCGATTCGATTGAGACGCGATGGGAAGCGCCGGTAACCACTTCATCGCGCCCACGTGGCTTCGCCCAGCCACCCGCATCGACTCCCGGTGGTGTGCGACTCGACAACCCCGTCGCTTCCGCGCCCGCCGATCCTGCGGAAGTCCCGCCTTCCGCCGTCGACGAGCCTCCCGCGGACACGCTCGCCAGCGACCCCAACTCCAGCCCCATCGAGCCAACCGCAGCCTTAGCCGACGATGCCGCAACCGACGATGCCACAACCGACGATGCCACAACCGACGATGCCGCAACCGACGATGCCGCAACCGACGAGCAGACAGCCGCCCCTTTGGAGACCGTCGAGCCTGTCACGACTGCGGAATCATCGCCCGAAAACGACCAGGGTGCCATCCGCTCGGAGCCCGCACTTGCGGACGCTGCCCCTGTGGAGACGGTAACCGACGAGAACCTCGAAGCCGCGAATGCACCCGTCGAGTCTTCCCTGAACACGACGACCGCCGACGGTCCGGTGTCGGACGCCGAGGAAGGCGAGGTCGCGGCGGGGACGCGCGCGATCCACTCTCAAAACGCCGAATCGCCACGATTCCGGGCTCCCTTTAACGACCTGCGGGGCACGGTGGCAACGGCCGGTTCCCGAGAACCGGCGGTGGCCAGCACGACTACTCGCGGTCTGCCCGCCGGCGACCTCTCGTTGATTTCCCGAGTTAGTTACGAATCCGACCGACCATCGGCGACTGCCGATCTGCTCGTCCGGCATGCGCTCACGCCGCCCGAAGACTTGAACTGGCAAATGCCGGGACAAGCGTGGCCGCTCTATTCCGTTTTGGAGCGGCAGGGCGAACCAGGGGCCGAGCGCTCCTCGCGGCTCGCGGTCGTCCGAGCTTACTGGCGACTCACGACCGATGTCGCGGCCTACAATTGGGCGGTGGAGGAGGGAGCGTTTGTCGCGGGACTGCAAGCTTTGCAGCCGGAAACGGAAGCCCTCGCGCTTCAAGCCGCGCGGGCCGCCGCCCAGTCGCGCCTGCAGCAGGCCCGAGTCGCCGCGACCGCCGCGCAGTGCGACCTGGCGGACGTAGCCGGCCAAAGCCTCCGTGAACCGCTCCCACTACCCGGCGAACTGCCGTTGGTCGGACCGTACCAAACACGCTTCGAAACGCTCTTTGCCAACCGAGCTCCCCCGGTCGGCATTCGCCGCATCGCCACCACCATCCCGCTTCGTGCTGAACTGCTTCAAACCCTGGCGGCCACCGTCGCCGCTGACACCGACGCCATCAAAGAATTAGCGATATTCCACCGCGAAGGCCGAGTGCCACTCGAACCGGTGCTCGCCGCCCACGACCGGTTGCAACGACACCGCGCTGAATTCCTCGACGCCGTGCGAATCTACAATGACCAGATCGCTGAATACGCCCTAGCGATCGCGGGCTCTTCAAACAACCAAACAGTCGTCGCCATGCTGGTTCGCAATCCCACCATCGTACGCGCCGCACAGGCCCAACGAGCAAGCGGCCCGTACCAGCCCGGCATGGCTCAGGCTGGCATGGCTCAGGCCGGCATGGCTCAGGCTGGAATGGCCGCCAACGGGTATCCTGCCGCGGGCTACTCCACCCCCGGTTACTCAGCGGCCGGTATGTCGCCAAACACTGTGCCCGCCAGTGGATACTCGGCCAACGCCACCGCCGGCAGTTCGGGGTTTCCGAATGCGGGTGCCGGCTATCCGGCCAACAGCGGGACCGCGGCTGGAGCCGGCTTCGCGCAACCGGGCTATCGGCCCATGGGGACGCCGGACGCGGTCAACTCGGGATTCGCTTCCCCCGGCGCCGTGAATCCTAACTCCACGAACGCCGGCCCCCTAAATAACAGCCCTCAGAGTGGCAGCCCCGCGAACGCCAGTCCCAGGAACAGTGGGCAGGGAGGACCGGCCGGAGCGGCGACGCCGCGAACCTCAAGCCGCGGCGCTACTTGGCTCTCGCCGGCCAAGTAGCCGAGGCCGGATCGTCAGCCCTCATTGCCGGCGGAAAGAGAAAACGGGGCAGAGCTCCTGGTTGCGGGCCGCCGTGAACCGTCGGCCCCAAGAAGCCTGCCCCCGAACGCCGTTAGGCCGCTCGACGGCGCGAACCGCGGTTGGCGAACGCCGACTGGCGCCGCGACGCGATCATGCGGGTCAGCGATTCCACTGCGGCCGCGATCGCCAAGTCGCCTCCGCGAGCGAAATCGCGACCTTCCGCCGAAAAGGCCTGTTGTGCTAGCTGATTCAAGGTTCGGCTAGCTCGCGCCCTCACGTATCCCTTGAGCTCCTGATTGCCTAACTCGCCAATTCGATCTTCCCAAGCGGTTCCCAACTGCTCTAAACATTGGGACGCGAGCGTGTCGCCCAACGCCGCCTGTCGGGGAACGCCCCTCCACACCGCCACCATGGCCTGCCAACTCATGCGGTACTCCTTTCTCGACCGGCGAACCATAACTGCACGGTCGACGAAACTGTTCATCGTTTCCAGAGTCCCCCGCTTTTCAGTCCAGGGCGAATTCTGACTCTTGGACGCACTGGGTAAGCCCTGCCAATCCCGGAAAGGACTACAGTTCGAACGGTTTCGCGACGATAGTATTGGGGCGTGGCGGCAGTTACAACCGTCGCAAAACGAGGAAGCGAACGAGCCGGCATAAACCGCCTGATCGATTACTTCCCCTTGACCGTAAGACTCGGATGGCCTAACCTCCCGAGGTAATTCGGCTCCGTGGCCAAGTGGCTAAGGCAGTGGATTGCAAATCCACCATCCCCGGTTCGAATCCGGGCGGAGCCTCTTTCCTTCCTTCCACCGGTCCCCGCCGCGGCAAGCCGGCGGGCGGGCCGGTCGCGAAGTGCCAGCGGCGTGCGTCCCCAATCGGGGACTCGTGCGGGCGACGCTCGCTCGCCTCGCGCCACCTGCGGGCCCTCGCCCGCTTCCGCCCCGCTGCGGATAGTGGAGTTGGCCATGTCGCGCCGCAACCATGTCCGATCTCAGGCTCGCTCGCGGATCAATGCACTCTTCCCAAGCCTGCGGATAGCATGGTTGCTCGCTGCCGGGTTGGCGGCTGCTGTTGGGATTCCGAGCACGTCAATCCGTTCGGCGGAGCCTCCCCCTGTCACCGCTCCGACGGCGGTTGGAACGACGCCTTCCGTCGCCGCGCCACCACGGTTCGCGGACGAAATCGCTCCGCTGCTGAAAAACCGCTGCGTGAAATGCCATGGACCGGCGCTGCGCGAGAACGGTTTGTCGCTTAGCACCGCGGCTGGCGTGCGGATCGGCGGCCGCTCGGGCCCCGCCGTCGCGCCGCACGACTTGAACGGCAGTCTTTTGTGGCAACGGATCTCCACCGATGAGATGCCACCGGAAGACCCGTTGCCCGCTTCGGAAAAGTCCTTGATCCAGCGCTGGATCAACGCGGGCGCGCCTGGGCTGGCGCCAGCACCGCGGACCGGCTCAGCGCCTGCGCGCGGCAACGCCGACTCGACTGCTGATTCGGCTGCCAACTCGGCTGCCGCGCGGGCGGATTCGCTGACGGCCGATCGCGTGGACGCCGACCACTGGTCTTTCCGGCCGCTTGTCCGTCCCGCGCTTCCCGAGGTCCGCGACACCTCGCGCGTCCGCACGCCGATCGATCGATTCATTCAGGCGGCCTTGGAACGCGAAGGGCTTGGAATCGGCGAGCCGGCGGCACCCCACGTGCTCGCCCGGCGGCTTCACTACATCGTGACCGGCTTGCCACCGGTCGATGCCGCAACCTCCGCCGACTCCGCGTCCGCGACTGACGCGCATTCGGCAAGCCCTCCGTTCGCGAACCAAACATCGGCGGAGATAGAACGGCTGATCGAGCGTCTCTTGGCGTCGCCCCAGTATGGCCCGCGCTGGGCGAAGTTCTGGCTCGACGCCGCCGGCTACGCTGACTCGAACGGTTACTTCAACGCGGACACCGACCGGCCGCTCGCCTATCGCTACCGCGACTATGTTGTGCGGTCGTGGAATGCCGATCGGCCGCTCGATCAGTTCATCCGCGAACAGCTCGCGGGTGATGAACTGGCTCGCTTTCGCGGCGACGCTCCCGATTCCCTTGCCGACATCGAACGTTTGGAGGCCACCCACTTCCTTCGCAACGGACAGGATGGTTCCGGCGAAAGCGATGGCAATCCCGACGAGGTGCGTGCCGACCGTTACTACGCGCTCGAGTCATGCCAACAGATTGTCGCCGGCGCGCTGCTCGGCCTGACATTTCAATGCGCGAAGTGCCACGACCACAAGTTCGAACCGCTCTCGCAACGCGATTACTACCGGCTCCAAGCGATCTTCTATCCCGCCTTCCCGATTGAGAATTGGGTCAAGCCGAACGACCGGTATGTGATCGCCGCTTTGCCCGGTGAAATGGAAGCGTGGCAGTCGCGCCTGCGGGAACTCGACCAACGACTCGCCGACGCGGGGGCCGCCTTGCGCACCTGGCAATCGATGAACCGCCCGAGGGGCGAACCGCTGTTCGTCGACAGCTTCGCCAGCGATGCCGGCCCGTTGGACCAACGCTGGAGCGCCACCGCCCCCGGCGATGACCGACCCGGCGGGGCCATTCCGGTGAAGGTTGCCGGCGCGGAGGCGGCTCCCGGCGCCGCGGCCGACGCGCCGGCGGCCGCGCCCAGCGCGCGGCCCCGCAACGGCGTGCTGGAAATCGTCGAAGGCGGCGGCGCCGGCAATCGCTGGCTGTCCACCCGGACCCGCTTTGATTGGACACCGGAGAACGAAGGCGAAGCCATCCAGGCCACCTTCGACCTCGTCGACAATCGAGTGCCTGGCAAGGGCGCGCCCGCCGAACGCGTCGGCTACTACGTGGCGCTCCACGACTACCACGACGACTCGCCGCAAACCGGCGGCAACCTACTCATCGATGGCCACCCATCCGCCGCGACCGCGGTCATCGTCGACTATCCGGGTAGCGACGCCCGCCCCGTCGGCCAGATTGGCGGAGTCGGTTATCAACCGGGCCGCAACTTCGGTGTCCGTATTACCAATGCCGGCGCTGGCCGCTATCGGTTGGAACACCTTGTCGACGGCTTTCCAGAAGGCCAGTCGGTGACGCTGACCGCCGCCGACCTGCCCGATGGCGGTTTCGGCTTCGAGTACTGCTGTGGCCGCAGCTTTGTGGTCGACAATGTCGCGATCGAACGCATGCCCGCCATCGGAAAGAACAACGCTCCGGACAAACAAGGGAACCCGGATCGCGGCGCCGCGTTGCGAGCGGCCGTCGACGAGGCTCGACAGGCCCGGGACCAACTGGCCAACGCCAAGCCGGGCAAAATCGCGTGGCAGTCCGACGTCTCGCCAACGCCACCTCCAGTCCGGCTGCTCACTCGCGGCAATTACGCCACCCCCGGCGAAACGGTCGAACCGGGGCCTCCCAGCGTGCTCGCCGACGCCGATAACCCGTTCACCCTTCATTCCAACGCGTCGCCACCCCGTGCGGGCCAGTCTGAAGGGAACGTCGCCGCGTCGCCGCGGCCAACCACCGGCCGGCGGTTGGCGTTCGCCCAATGGCTCACTCGCCCCAATTCGCGTCCCGCAGCGCTGGTCGCGCGTGTGCAAGTGAATCGACTTTGGCAACATTGTTTTGGCGCGGGCTTGGCCACCTCCGTGGATAATCTTGGACTAAGCGGCGCCGCCCCCTCCCATCCGGAACTGCTCGACTGGCTGGCGGCCGAACTGATCGACTCCGGTTGGAGCGTCAAACACATGCTACGTCTGCTGCTCCATTCGGCCGTGTTTCAACAATCGAGTCGCGTTTCGGTCGCGGCCGGACAACGCGACCCCTCGAATCGCCTGTGCAGCCGCTTCGCGCCGCGGCGACTGGAGGCCGAAGCGATTCGCGACGGCATGCTCGCCGCCAGCGGCGAACTCGATTCACGGCTCGGCGGCCCCTATGTGCCCACAGCCCGCAATGGCGATGGCGAAGTATTGCCGGACGAATCCACCCCCGGGTCGCGGCGTCGGTCACTATACCTGTACCAACGACGCACCCAATTGGTCAGCCTCTTGACGCTCTTCGACGCGCCATCCATCGTCTTTCACAGCGCGCAACGGCCTCGCTCCGCGACACCGCTCCAAGCCCTCGCCCTGTGGAACTCGCCGTTCGCCATCCGCCGCGCTGAATCCGCCGCCCACGTGGTCGCCGCCCATGGGTCAACCCTTGGCGCTGGCCGCGACACCGACCAACGCCAGCTCGAAACCTTGTATGCTCGCGTCCTCGGTCGTCGGCCCAGCGACCATGAACGACTTCAATCGCTCGCCTTCCTCGACTCGCAAACTTCCGCCTTGCGTGGCGAGCCGATCGCCGGACAAACGCGGAACGACGACAGCCAACGGAACGGCGAACGCCAGCGGAACGGCGAGCAAGACAAAGCGCGCGAGCGGGCTTGGCGGGATTTGGCCCAGGCTCTGTTTGCCAGCAACGAGTTCCTCTATCTGGAGTGATCGGATGTTGCACACCCCGGAAGCAGTTAGGAACGCTTACGACACACTCGCCACCCGTCGCGCCTTTCTCGCGCGGCACGCGGGAGGACTGGGCGCGATCGCGCTTGCCAGCCTGCTGGCCGACTCGCGAGCGGCGACGGCTGTCGAGCCGGCGAACACCGGCGCCGCCGCGCGCGTCCCCGCCAGCGATCGCGCAATTGCGAACGATCGAGCGCACGCAACCGCAAACGCGAACGCCAACGCGGCCGTCCTTGCCGCGCCTCGCGCGACCGCGAAGCGGGTAGTCTGCCTGTTCCAGCATGGCGGACCGAGCCAGATGGATCTCTTCGATCCCAAGCCGTTGCTCCAAAAGCATCATGGC
>CAIXSC010000339.1 GCA_903921945.1 uncultured Planctomycetaceae bacterium | reverse complement strand
CACGCTGATGGTGGATGGCACCGGCATGTGCGGTGGCTGTCGCGTCATGACGGCCAACGGCCCCCGTTTCGCTTGCGTGGATGGCCCCGAGTTCGACGCCCACATCGTCGATTTCGAAATCCTCGCCCTACGCAACCAAGCCTACCGTGAACGCGAATCCGAGGAGCTACGCGAATACCTAGCCAACCCGACTCGCTGGCTGGAGGAAGTTCGCGCGGAGATGCGGGCCGACGCGAGTACCGGAGTCGACGCGAACGCGGCCACCCGATTCGCGGCCCCATTGACGGCCTCAGTGACGGCCTCAGTGACGGCCTCAGTGACGGCCTCAATGACGGCCAAAATGACGGCACCCAACGCGGCGGGTCAGTCTACCGAATGCCGCTTGGAAGCCGCGCACCCGGAGCTTCGTTCATGACCCATCCGCTCCACCCGCGCGACCGCGCGAAGCTGCCGCGACAGCCGATGCCGGAGCAGTCCAGCGGTGAACGGCGGGCGAACTTCACCGAGGTGAATCAGGGATTGACGGTGCTCGGAGCGACCACGGAAGCGTTGCGCTGCCTCGAGTGTGCCAAGCCGCAGTGCGAGCATGGCTGCCCGGTTCATGTCAAGATTCGCGAATTCGTGCAATTGGCGCGGGAAGGCGACTTTCTAGCAGCGGCGGCCAAGATCCGGGAAGACAATGTTCTGCCGGCGATCACGGGTCGAGTCTGTCCCCAGGAAACGCAGTGCGAGGGGTGCTGCGTGCTGGGCCGAAAGGCCGAACCGCTCGGCATCGGCTATCTGGAACGGTTTGTCGCGGACTATGAACGGGAGCATGGCCAGTTCGGTTTGCCCCCCACCGCTCCGCCAACCGGAAAGCGAGTCGCGATCATTGGCAGTGGACCGGCCGGCTTAAGTGCGGCGGGCGATTTGGTGCGGGCGGGCCATGCGGCGACGGTATTCGAAGCGCTCCATGAAATCGGCGGCGTGCTGGTGTATGGCATCCCCGAGTTTCGCTTGCCTAAGGAAATCGTGCGGCACGAAGTCGAGGCGCTGCGGCGGATGGGGGTCGTATTTGAAACCAACGTCGTCGTCGGCCGAACCGTCACGATTGATGAACTGCTGGGCGAGGAAGCGTACGACGCGGTGTTGATCGCCACCGGCGCGGGTCTTCCCAAATTCCTCGGCATCCCAGGGGAGGCACTCAACGGTGTCTACTCGGCGAACGAGTTTCTCACACGGGTCAACTTGCTTCACGCGAACGACCCCGCTTTCGACGAGCCCGTGTTCGAGTGTCGTGGCCGGTCGGTCGCGGTGATCGGAGGCGGGAACACGGCGCTCGATTCGGCCCGCACGGCGATCCGCCTTGGCGCGGCGGTCGTCTCGCTGGTGTATCGGCGTTCGGAAGAAGAGATGCCGGCGCGGGCCGAGGAACTGAGGCATGCCAAAGAGGAAGGCGTGCGACTCGAGTGCCTCGCGGCCCCCGTGGAGTTACTCGGCACACCGCAAGGTTGGCTGCGAGCGGCGCGGTGCAGCCGGATGGAATTGGGAGAACCGGACGCGACCGGGCGTCGCCGCCCCCATCTGATCGCGGGCGCGGAGTTCGAATTGCCATGTGATCTGGCGATCATCGCCTTGGGCACCGGTGCGAATCCATTGATCGCCGCGACCACTCCGGATCTAGCCACCACCGCCACCGGCTACATCGCCGCGGATAAGGATTCGTTGCGAACTTCGAAACGGGCGGTGTTCGCCGCTGGCGACATCGTGACCGGCGGCGCGACGGTCATCCTGGCGATGGCTGCCGGCCGCCGCGCCGCGAAGGCGATCGATGACTTCCTGCGCGGGACGAGTTAAACACACGATCATCTTCACCACGGCGAGCAGCTGCGGCCACGGATCTTCCAAGTCAATAACATCCCACCTGTAAAGACCTTGAATTCCCACTGTCTTGTTTGAACCGAAGAACAGCGCAACGGCCGGAACTCCAACGGCCCGTTCCGATCCGTTCCTTCCGTGTTCGCCCGTTCCTTCCGTGTCCTTCCGTGTTCGTCCGTGGCCTACATGACTCGACAGGTGGCTGGCGTGAATCGACAGGTGGCTGGCATTACCCGACAGCTTGGCCACGCTCGTCCACTTGCCAGACGCGGCCGCTCGCCGGTTCGTACGCGGTCAACAAGCCGCCGAAACCACACCCCGTATCGACGCACACCAGGTGGCCCAAATCGAGCACTCGCCCATCCGGTTGCGGTGTGTGGCCAACCACGGCCGTTTTCCCTGAGTAATGGGGGCCGGGCGGTTCGTCGAGCGGCAACCACAGCGCGGTCATGGCCGGTTGCTCGGACAGCTTGAAGTTCGGCGAATAGTTCGCATGGACAAAAAAATGCGTTTCGGTTTCGAAGACGCGACTGAGCCCAGCGAGGAACTCGTAATGGGACTCCGGAATGGAACGTGGATTGCCCTCATCGCCATAGGACAACAACGCTTGGTCGCCACCGTTGTCGAGCCACATCCAGCGGGCACGGCGATCGGTACGCGCCTGAAGCATCATTTCTTCGTGATTGCCCATGAGCGGCACGAGTTGGCAGTGTTGACGCAACCCCAAGATTAGTTCGATAACACCTTTGCTATCTGGTCCGCGGTCCACGTAGTCGCCGAGCAACACCAGGGTATCAGCGGGAGTTAACTCCAATCGGTTCACGAGGGCAGCCAGGGCTGCCGAATGCCCATGAATGTCGCCTATCGCGATCGTTCGCCCGGCCATATTCCGCCCCCCGCTTGCTTGCCCGTCCGCCCACGTTCGCACGCCTTCGGTTTGAGCATTCACTATAGCGCTGGGACATCTATCGACCAGTGAAAGCCGCATTCCGGCCGGGGACTCGACCTTTCCACAGGCGCAGCGCCACAATGCGGCCCATCTTGACTCTGAAGTTTCTTGGAGCCATCCCCCGGGAGTTCGTCCATGTTGTCGTTCCTCAGCCCCTCCTCGCTGTCGCCAACCGGTATTCGTTCCTACGCCCAGATCGTCAGTTCCTTGGTAAATCTGGCGGCCGTAGCCTGTTGTACCCTCATCCTCAGTGGCCGCGTTGGCGCCGAAGAGCTCTTGGAGAGTGGCTGGGAAGTGCGGAAGGTGGCGGAAGGCTGCCGCTTTACCGAAGGCCCCGCGGTCGACGCCCAAGGCAACCTGTTCTTTTCCGACGGCCCGAACAACCGCATTGTTCGCCGCACACCCGATGGAAAGTTGACCGATTTCCGCAAGCCGTGCGGTCGCGCGAACGGCTTGACATTCGACCGCCAAGGCCGGTTGGTCATGTGCCAGTCGGCGGGCAATGGCGGGGGCCGCCGAGTGACCCGGTTGGAAGCGGACGGCCAGGAGACAGTTTTAGCCGAGCGCTTCGCGGGCCAGCCGTTCAATGCGCCGAACGAT
>CAIXSC010000338.1 GCA_903921945.1 uncultured Planctomycetaceae bacterium | reverse complement strand
TGTTTTATTTCTTCGTTTTCCGGCGGCATAACCCACGGCTGGCAACCACCGTCGAGAACTACGCAAGTTCCTGTCGGCTTAAAAGTTGCGATGGGTGAGTAAGCCGGCGCCTGCGGTGCTATCGGGCACGGTCCGGTGGCATAATCCACCACGTCCCATCCGCAAGTTGACCAGATACGGTACGGATGTACACACCACCACCGCTCGGTTGCCGCCGGACATCACGTTGCCCGGAGCCTTGGAACGCCGAGTGCTTGGTCGATGGTCGCTTGGAGCGAATAATCGTTGCCAGGAGCGAATAATCGGTGCCGGGCACTTTTCGCCCTTTACCATCGCGAGGAGACGGTGCAATTACCATTATTGGACAACGCATTGGTGTTACCCGAGTCGGACGACGGCATTCATCGAGTCGCCGGGGTAGAGCCGCCATCAGGAAGCGGCTGATCGGCGACTTCGATGCAATGCTTTGTTCGTTGCTTCGGTTGCACGATGGGACGCCCCGATTCAAGTGCACGTTTCCGAGCAGCTTCCACGTACGCATGCAAATCGCCGTTGTGTTCAGCTAACAGTTTTTGCCGCGTTGCATGAATCTCGTCCAAAATCGGGTTAGATGTCATCGTCTGGGTCTCCTAGAAACTGAGCGGGAGTGCAAACCAAAATCCGAGGCAGTTGTAGATCGTCTAAGAGTCGATAGAGTCTTGGAAGTTCTGTTGCGTTAGCAATATGGCGGCAATTCTGCGTCAAGAGATATTCTACACCAGCAAGTACAGCAGAGGCTACGTGCAAAGCGTCTAACTTGGCTTTAGGTGGCATCATGCACCCTACGACAATTTTGTCAGCGATAGCTTCAATTTCTGGGGCGGGCAACAAAAGACCAACATTTTCCAACGCATTGAGCCTTCGCTTGGCAGCGTCTGAATCACCTCGCGATGCTTCATCAATCACGAACTGAGACGTCACCAACCGGTACTTTGGTGCTTCGAACTCGAGCCACCGTTTCGCTTGATCCTGTAGAACAGCGATGGCTGGGTTTTTACTCGGCCAAGCTGTCGCATGGCTGATAACTGACGTTTCGATGTAGACTGTATCCATGCCCGCATGCTATCGCAACGAACTATGTAATTCTGCCGCCGGAAAACGGCCTTCGTAATTAGTTACGATGGCGACTCCGGCGGCATAACGCGCTGTCAAAACGGTCAGCACTTTATGGCCGAAGTGATGACAAGTCAATCACTTGCGGCCGTTCGTGCGGATCGACCCTGCGGCATTATCTGAACGGCATATCCCGCCGGCGATTGAATCCGGGACTCCCCTCGGGTGGGTAAGTTCTTTTATCTCCGCGTCTTCCGGCGGCATAACGCGCAGGTGGCAGCGGTCGTCGAGAGCGACGCAAGTCTCAGCTTGTGAGAATGTTGCGACGTAGCAGCGACGTGCGGACTGCGGCGTTATCGGAGGCGGTCCAGCGGCATAATCCGCATCATCTCACCCCGCGAATAATCGGTGCCAGGCACTGATCGCCCCAGCAATCGGTGCCAGGCACTTTTCGGCTTTTCGCCCCGCTAACCAGCCGAGCCGCGCCAGCGGCCGGTTCTTCCATACTCGCTTGTAATCACTCCAATCCAGGGCGGCGGCCTGCGAGCAGGAGTTTTCCGTTGCTAGCCACTGCGAGATGGCCTAAAGTTTGGGAAAAACATCTGAACGGAAGGCGATCATGCTTAGGTCCACAGGCCTTAGTGGCGGGGTTTGGTTACGAGGAGGCTTCACCCTCTGCCTCGGCCTCGTCTGGCTCTGTCTGCCTCCGAGGACGCTCGCCATTTGCGGTCTCGATGGAGCGGTCTACGAGCAGATCCGAACTGTGCAGGATCCGGACGCGGCGCGGGCTTGGAACCGGAAATTCTCGCAGCAATCGGGCATGTCATGCGCTGTGTGCCATTTGGCCGGTTACGGCCCACGCAACCAGTACGGCAACGCGATCAACGTGCTGTTGACAGGGAACGATCGTCCGGATGCCGTTCGAAAACGCGAGGCTGGACGACGGGTGAATGCTATCCCGGCGAATCCCGCTTTGCCCGATTCGCCGACCTTTGGCGATTTGATACAGCAAGGCGTGCTGCCCGCGTCCGACTTTTTGACCGAGGTTCCGACATTCGGGCCTTTGCCGGCCAAACCGTCCGAGGAGGTCACGGTCCAGCGTGCGCGCGAACTGGTTCAACAAGTCCAGGCACAGTCGAGTTTTGGGATTTTGCAGCTGAGCCAAACCTATGCGATGACCCCGGAGGTGGCGGCGGCGCTCGCCGAGTTTCGCGGGGAGATGCTGATCCTCGGGATCCGAACGCTCTCGATGGACGTTGCCCAGGCGCTGGCCAAGAGTCAGGCGGCCACGGTGTGGCTGCATTCCGTGACGTCGGTCGCTCCCGACGCCGCGGAGGCCATGGCGGAACTGCCGGGCCACCTGGTGCTGTCTGGGTTGGTGAAACTCGATTCCGTGCCGCTTGCGCAGAAATTGGCCGAACGCCCCGGTGCCTTGTCGTTTCCTTACTTGAAGCAACTCACGCCGGAGATCGCCGTCGCGCTCGGCAAGAACCCGCGTGGACTGACATTGGCCGCATTGACGGACTTGTCGCTGGAAGTTCAAGACAAGCTGGCGGAAGCCGTCGGGCCCGTCACGGTGCCAAACCTCGCGTCGCTGGACTCGATGCCTCTCACCAAAAAATTAGCGGCGGGTTTCGCATCGTCAGTCCTTTTACCGGCGATTAAGACGCTGTCCGTGGAACAGGCGGTCGAGATCGCTTCGGTCAAGCGGCCTTTCTTTTTGGGCGGGGTCTACCTACCGCTGAGCGTCGTGACCGAGGAAGTCGCCACCGTGTTTGCGAAAAATCCCGGTGCGGGGCGTCTGGAACTGGGGGTTGGTCCAATCTCCGATCCTGCCTTCGAGATTCTGGTCAAGTCGGCGGTCCGCATCGAACTCCGCGAGGTGGAATCACTCAACGACGAGCAAGTGCGGATTTTGGCCACCGCGTCGGATTCGGTGCCGGGTGGTCCCTTCGGAAGCCAATCCAAGATCAGTCTTCCCAAGTTGAAGACGCTGGACTCGCCGCTGCTCGCGGAAACACTGCTTCGATGCTCATCGGGTTTTGGCGGCATCAAGACGGTCTCGGCCGAGGCTGCGGCCGCGCTGGCTGGGGTTCCCAACAAAGAGGTGAAGTATCCCAACGGCACGGTTCGAGTTCTTCCTCCGTACAATTTGTCTTTTCCAATCCTCGAGGAACTGTCCCCCGAGACGGCTCGGCTGCTGATGACTCGGCCCTGGGGTGCGATCTCGCTGCCGGCTCTGCAGGACGTTTCCCTGGAGACCGTTCGCAGTTTGGCGCGGCAAACGTGCCATTTGACGCTTGGAATCACCGCCCTGCCCCCCGAACTTGCCTCCGCATTTGGCGAGATGGCCAGCAATGAGTTCGACCTGGGCGGAGGAACGCTGACTTTTCCTTACCTGACGGAACTTTCGCCCGAGGCCGCCCGGATTCTGGTGGCATCGCTGAACCGCGGCACGGAAATTCCATCGTGGGGAGGACTCAACAAAGCTCCGCAGTTGTTCATCGGAGGCCGTAATCCCCTCCGCCTCTCCTTCAAGGGCAGTTGCCCGCCGCTCACCCCGGAATTGGCGGCGGAACTTGCGAAGTATCGGGGCCGGTTGTCGATCGCCGGCCTGCATGAACTCTCGCCCCAAGCCGCCGCCGCACTGGTGCCTTTTCGCGGCACGAGGCTCGAGCTGTCCGGGCCGGCAACGGACAGACTGTCACCGGAAACGGCGGCGGCACTCGCCAAGTTCCCAGGCACGCTCGACATTCCGCTCACGGCACTCGACTCCGTGCCGTTGGCCGAAAAATACGCTCGACAGTCCTCGCGGACACTGGACGAGCTTGAGTTCATTTCGGCCGAAGCGGTTCCGGCATACGTCCAGTACAACGGATTCTTCACGCTCCGGCAGCTCCCTGTGCTCGATTCGCCTACGCTGGCCGCGCGGCTGATTCAAGATTCTTCCGGCCAGGTCTTGCCTTCCTTGCGAAGCCTCTCGCCCGCGGCGGCGGAGGTCCTGATCACGAGTCCCCACTCGATTTACTTGGGGCTGACCGTGCTCGATGATCCCGTAGTCGCTCGGACACTGGCGAAGTCTCGGAAAGGCGTGCAACTGCCGCAACTCCGCGCGGCCACGCCGGAGGTGATCGCGATTCTGAAGGAGAACAAGTCGATCGTAACTCCCGCGCTTGAGTCGTTGTATGTGGTCCTTCCATCCGATGTTCGTCGCGCGGTCGATCGCGAGCCAATAAGGTAGAGGGAGCCGAGGTTGTTCGGTTTTCGCTGCTTCCCTGGCCGCTCGACGGAGTCTGCCTGATGTTCGGCCCGACTTGCCGCCGTACCCTGTTCTTCGCCTTTGCGGCTGGATGTTGGATGACCACGGTGGCGCGGTCCGAACCCCCTGCGCCGGCTTCCCATCGACGCCCTGCCCAAGAACTCGTCGCGCAGTTAGGGGACGCGTCCTACCAGCAGCGCGAACATGCGAGCCAGGAGTTGCTGGAAATCGGCTTGGCTGCGAAAGCGGCCCTGGCCGATGGAATGCGGCATCCCGACTTTGAGATTGCCCTTCGCTGCCGCCGCCTGTGGGACGACATACGGGTCCTCGCCGGTTGGCAGCGGGTTCGCCCTATGCTCGGGGATTCGCCAGCGGCTCGCGCGTTGTACGACAAGATGTTTCTGGCGGACATCGCTTTCTGGTACGAACTGGCCGAACAGCCAGGAACGCTGGACGGATTGTTTCCAGAGCGGCGAGCACAGCTTCAGCAGGCACTTCAGCAAGCCCCCGTCTCCCTGGCGATGGTGGAAGGGGCGCTTGCCAACGCCTTTTACTTCGGCGTGCTGGCCAAGCGATCGAAGCCCCAGCAGGAGCTCGAGAGTGTGGACGACCTGCTTCGACTCGGGCTGTGTCGGCAGGCCCTCCGGGATAACGAAGCCCTAAGCGATCTGTGGGATCTCTGGGCGAAGGCCACTGGCAGCGATGGCCCGGCCCTGGATCGGCTGCTCAGGGCTCTGCAAAACAAGCAGCCTCAAGCGCGCGATATCGCGCTCAACTTGCTGGGCGATGAACGTATCCCGGCCGGGCACCGGCAGTACGCATTACTGACCTTGGCGAAGTTCAAGAATCCCGCCGATGAACGATGGATTCGAAAATGGCTGGACGATCAGTCACCGCTGGACACCCAGTTTTCCCGCGGCGTCGTCATCAAATCGCAGCTACGCGACGTGGCTTTGGCGGCCACGATCTACCGTGCCGGGGAAGATCCTGAGAAGTTCGGCTTCCATTACCTGAAGGCAGACCCCAACACGCTGTACTCCCCATCCTCCCTGGGATTCAAGAACGATGAGGAAAGAACACAGGCGGTAAGGAATTGGACAGCCTTCACCGCCAAACGTGCGGTGAGAACCACAATGGGTGCCAGCCACGAATGACGCTGCTTCCGCGGACGCGACTCGTCCTGCGTCAGCCAGGCGTCGATGATCGAGCGATAGGCGTCGATCCAAAGCGAAAGGTTAGGTAACGTTGCGGCGGTCCCCTTTGCGCCCACTGACACCATGAGTGACGCCGACCATCCCGGGCGGCTCGGGCGGACTTGCCGAGACATCGCGCACGCTTAGGCCCACGCGAGACCGCGCTCGGAAGAGTTTAGGCAGGCTTGAGAACTACTTGAGGTTGTAGACCAGTACGACTCGGCTCGAGTCGGTCCTCAACTTTTCGGCCATGTCATTCGCCTCTTTCAGCGTGGCGACCCGAGTTGCCAAACGCAGTTCTTGCGTGGCGGTGGCGACATAGAGCGAATAGGACGAGACGAGCTTATCGGGGTTCGTCCATCGGAGCTCGATAGGAAATGGAATGTCGCCAGTGACAATCCACACTCTGGGGGATCCCTTAACTGCAGAGGCGGCCTGCGCGGCCAGGTCGAGGCACGAGAACTCGCCGACTTTCCCAAAGGTACGAGAACAGGTCCCGCTCCCGAAGACAACAAATTTCTGGACTTTGCGTTCACGGGAGTTCGCAACCTCTCCAGGTGCCTTCCGCGCTTCCGTGGCGGTGGCGAATGGGTGGAATACCAGCGAGAGCAACAGGCAGGTCATGGCGGATGCGTGTTTGGGCACGGCAAACTCTCCTAAAGCAGGGCTAGGTGGTACCTTTTTCACATCGGCCGGCTCCGATCGAGCCGACCACAGGTAACAACGCATTCCCTATCCTGGAGCGGACAAATTTTTTGGCGAAAATCCGCTGTTTCGCAATCAGGACCGCTCGTCTCGCAGCCATCGCCCTTGCAATTCCGTGGAAAGCCCCAGAGGTTTTGCTACGATTCGATGCCGAACCGTCCTACTTGGACTAGAGACCGAAATGCAACAGCCAATCCAGGAATTCCGTCAACTTGTGGAGCGGGTGCGACTCGGTGAGCACGACGCGGCAGCGGAGTTGGTGCGGCTGTACGAGCCGGAGATTCGCCGGTGTATTCGCGTCCGCTTGACCGATCCTCGGCTGCGTCGCGTCATCGACTCGCTCGACGTTTGCCAATCCGTTCTCGCGAATTTTTTCGTCCGTGTTTCACTCGGCGAGTTCGATCTCGACCAGCCGTCAGACCTCATCAAGTTGCTGGTGGCGATGGTTCGCCACAAAGTTATCGATCAGACTCGACGACAACACGCGGAGGTCCGCGACGCGCGGCGTGTCGCGGGACTGACCGATTCGCAGTTCCATCGCCTGCCCAGCGGAGCAGTTACACCGGAGCGGATCGCGACCGATCGCGACCTGCTCAACGCCGTCCGTTCGCGGTTGTCGGAAGAGGAGCGTTTTCTGGCGGACCAACGCGCGTTGGGACGCGAATGGCCGGAACTCGCGACAGAATTGGCGTCGGCCCCAGACTCGCTCCGCAAAAAACTGTCGCGCGCTCTCGATCGTGTTTCCCGCGAACTAAGGATCGAAGAACCCGATGACGA
Source organism: uncultured Planctomycetaceae bacterium (assembly GCA_903921945.1). Classification (GTDB taxonomy): domain Bacteria; phylum Planctomycetota; class Planctomycetia; order Pirellulales; family Pirellulaceae; genus CAIXSC01. Next base: position 23,678 of record CAIXSC010000338.1, on the reverse strand, counting down.
ATGATGAATCGGCCGGCGATATCCTCCGACAGTTGCGCGAACAGCAGGTGCGAAGTTGGCAACTGGGCCAGCCGCTGAAAGTCGAACTACTTAGCGATTCCCAACCAACTGCTCGTGACTTGCCTCCAGACTGTTTACTCGACTTGATCTACGGCGAAGTGCTGTTGCGCGAGGAGGCGGGCGAGCGGCCGACGGAGGACGAGTATGTTACGCGGTTTCCGCAGTTGGCGGATTCGATCCGCCGCCAATTCGCAGTCCACGCCGCATGGTCCCTGGACGGCTCGGATAACATCCGTCGAGCGGAGCCGCCTTTACCCGCGATTTCCCGTTATGAAATGCTTGAACAAATTGGACGCGGGGGCGCGAGCGTCGTCTACCGGGCACTCGACCGACATCTTCAACGGATCGTCGCGATCAAAGTCCTCCGCGACGGAATCCTGGCCGACGATACGTCGCGCGAGCGATTTCGAGCCGAGGCGGAAGCCGTGGCCAAACTTCAGCACCCGCATATCGTTCAGATCCACGACTACGGCGAGGCGGATGGATTTCAGTATCTGGCTTTGGAGTACCTGGCAGACGGAACGCTCGAGAGTTGGCAAAAGTCTCCGCATACTTTCCACGAAATCGCCGCGATGATGGAAACGATCGCCGACGCGGTGGGCTTCGCCCATTCGCAAGGAATCGTGCATCGGGACCTGAAGCCGTCCAATGTGCTGTTAGCCGGCGACAGTCCGAAGATCGCCGACTTCGGCTTGGCGAAACAAATCTTCGCGGATTCGAACTTGACGCAGTCGGCTGCGATCCTCGGAACCTGCATGTATATGTCGCCAGAGCAGGCCTGGGGCAAAGCGCGCGAAGTCGGTCCCGCCACGGACATTCACGCGATTGGCGTCATGCTGTACGAATCGCTTGTCGGGCAAACTCCTTTTGGAGACGACACGCTCGCCAAGACGCTTGATCGAGTGCGTTTTGAAACGGCCCCGTCGCCCCAAGTTATGCGTTCCGAAGTGCCACTCTCGTTGGCGGCCATTTGCCTACGCTGTTTGGCAAAATCGCCGAGCGATCGATACGCGAATGGCAGCGAGCTGGCCGCCGATTTGCGCCGCTTTCGGGAAAACTCGACATCCGCGGCGCAGCATTGGTTCGCGCGTCGAACCGGCAATCCTCGCAGACATCGCGTCCAAAAGCGGTTAGCGATAGCGGCGGCTATCGCTATGGTCGTGGCGGCTATTGGAACATTCGCGGCTTTCCGTAAAGATGGACGAACGTCGCCGCAGCCCTCGGGGTTCCCGCCGCCGACTCGAACCGATCCACAGGTTTTCGCGCTGCTTGTCGGCGTGCGTTCATACCAGTTCGGCAAGGATAGAATAAGTCTGGAGTACACCGAAGCGGACGTAGACGAACTCGCTCGTCTCTTGTTAAAGAAAGGCGTGCAGAGGAAAAATATCCGCCTGCTTACGCAGTGGAGCGAGGCGGACAATCCAGCGCTCGCGCCGACGGCGGACAACATTCGCCGGCAATTCCGCGAATTCCTGTCGGATTGCGTCGCTGGGGATACCGTATGGGTCGCGCTTACGGGCATGGGCGGCGAGTCGGGAACGGAAGGTGTCTATTGCTATCTGCCAGCGGACGTCCAGCTTGACCGCCGTTCGACCGTGTTGCCGCTACCAGATCTGTACGAGTTGCTTAGCCAATGCGATGCGGGCCAAAAGCTATTGATAATCGACACTTGTCAAACGACCACGCTCCCCGATTTCGGCCTCAAAAACCCGACACCGCCACCGGGTGTCGCGGCGCTGTTCGCATGTTCCCGCGCCGAAGCCAGCTACGAACATGCCGATTTGCGCCACGGAGTATTTTCGTACCAGGTCATCAAAGGAATCGAGGGCGCCGCCGACGCCGATCACGATGGAACCACCACAATCGGCGAATTGCATGAATACGCCAGCGGAAACGTACGCGACTTCGTCGAGTCTCATTGGCGAGGGAAGTCCCAAAATCCGCGGCTCGAGGCGAGCCTCGACCGCAAGACGGGCGTTCTTCCCCCACCGCCGCAAAGCGGCCATCCATAGCGATAGGGAAAGAACCGTGACGGAGTGAAAGGAGAAAGGAGAAAGGAGAAAGGAAACGTAGCAAGCAATCGGTGCCAGATACTTTTTGCCTTGCTTTCAGGGAATCGGTGCCAGGCACTTTCTGCTTTCCTTGAGGCGCCGATTTGCTCTTGAGGCGACGAAACGCCGCGTATCAAGTCAGCCGCGATTTGTTCTCGCGGCGGCGATTTATGGGCCATCCCGGCCGCAAGCTGCGATTTGCTCGTGCGGCGCCGATTTATTCTTGCGGCGACGATTTGTGCTCGAGGCGACGATTTGTGCTCGATACGACGAAACGCCGCGTACCAAGTCAGCCGCGATCTGTTCTTGCGGCGGCGATTTGAGGTCCATCCCGGCCGTCGCCTACGGCTCGGCGGTAAACGAGTTCGCGGTTGACAAGTTCGCGGTAAACGTCGACGGGCGATCTATCGGCGCGGGCGATCTGTAGTCGTGGGCGAGCGCGGTAGGGGCCCCATGTCGTGCCAACATTCCGCGGAAGTTGGCCTAAGGCCCGGTCCGCAACTGCCAGGCGCATTCGCGGTAGCGACGATAGAAGTCCATCGCCAGCCACCCCAGGTAGAAGTTGCCGCCGAGCGAACCGAACAGGAGCAACACCGTCATCGTCAGTGGCCACCAAATCTTGTCAGTGGGCGAATTGACGAAGGCGGCCGGTTGCGTCGATCCGCGACTAATCTCGGCGCGGGCCGTGGTGCGTTTTCCGGACACATTGGTGGCCGCGACGCGCCCCGAGTCGCCCGCGGAATTTCCGACGTTGCCCGCCCCGGCCCCCCGGCCGCTCGGGAAGCCGCCTGTGTCCGTTCCTGTCGCCTGAACCCCATCCCGGCCAAACTCGCGGCCCGGCGCCGCGAGCGTAATGGCCGGCGGTCGCGAGCCAGCTCCGGACGCTCGGCCCGAATCCCACGAAGACCCCGCGAACGCCGCTTGTCCCGGCATCGCTGCCACTCCCGCTCCGCTAGCTCCCAAGCCCGGAGCGACGAACGGTGGATTGCCAACCGGCTGATTGCCAAATGACTGATTGCCAAATGGCTGGTTGCCAAATGACTGGTTGCCAAATGACTGGTTGCCCAACGGTTGATTGCCGAATCCTTGATTTCCGAAAGCTGGCGGGCCGAAACCTTGGGTACCGGGATTCGTCACGCCTTGGCCGTAGGTCGGGCGGGGCAAGCCGCCAAGCGTGCTGCCGGGGGCGTAACTCGAGAACCCGCCGCTGGACGTGCGGCCGGGGAAAGCCGCGGGTTCGTTCAGCCGCAGTCGACGGGATTCGGCGGCGTCCGCAGGTGAGTCGAATTCCAAACGCGGCCGCTCCGGCAAAGGCGAATCGCCGCTCCAACGGCTACTGCCGGTAAACGGAGCCGGATCGGGACCAATCCCGAAACCGCCGTAGTCGGCCGTTTGACCGCCGTTGAATCCGCTTCCATATCCGCCGCTCGCAAAGGTTCCTGGTCCGGACGCAGCAGCCGGAAAGGCACCGGGCGCACTCGCAGCGGGCGGAAAGGCACCGGACGCGGCGCCGCTCGGGAATCCGCTGGCATTCGAGTTCCACGATGGGCGGCTGAGCGGATTCCACGGCGAGCTGGCGGTGCCAGGACGTGCGTTCGCGTCCCAAGCGTCCCGGCCGCTTTCCATGACACGCATCCGCGGATCGTTGAGGAACGTATTTTCGAGCGGATCGAGCCGGATCGGGTTTTGACGGAGAAAATCGTAACCGCCGGCTCCCCATGCCGCCGGTTCCAACGGGTTCCCTGCAGCTCCGCCGGCGTTCGCGCGGGGATCGGCGAAGTTGTTCGCGTTGGCCAGTCCGCCGGGTGGCAGCGGTTCGCGTGGCACTTCACCCTGGCCAATTTGAATACGAAACCGCCGCACGCCGCGCAATTCCGGCGGCATTTGGCTGACGAGCGCCTGGCCCTTGGTGAGCGTATCCACCAAGCCGGGCTCGATTTGAATAATGTATTCCCACTCGCCATCAGTGGCGCGATGCCAGCCGTAGTCGACGCCGACGGTCGACGCGAGGATCAGTGCCGCGATGGCATTCATTGCCGAGCTCTCCCTTCCTGGGTCCCATACGCGACGCGGATTCTAGCGGGATTCGGCAGTTGGCGTAAATAGCGACTGACGCGGCAAATACAGCGCGGGACTGGCGACTCGGGCGGCGGTTTGCTATTTTTTGGCAGACGGCGGTGGTTCCGATAACCGGGGGGAGCTAGGGGATGACGACAAAGCAGGCGATCGCCGGAGTGGCACCGGCCGAACTGGGCGAAGTGACCGTGATGACCGTCTGGCCGTCGATTGCCCGCTATGCGATCGGCCGAGCGATGGGCGCGTTGTTCAATATTCCCGTTGGCCTCTACGTGTTCACGGTTGGCAACCTGCTGGCCCTGGCTTCGATCCCGATTGCTTTGCCGTTGTACCTGTCCAACGTCGCGCCCGTTCTGGGAATCCGGTATCGGCTCACCAATCGGCGCATCATCGTGGAACGCGGCTTGGGCCGTAAAGCTTCGCGGTCGATCGATTTGGACCGGTTCGACGCGATCGATTTGGACGTGGCTACGGGCCAGTCATGGTACGACGCCGGCGACTTGGTGTTCCGCAACGGCAAGGTCGAAGTGTTTCGGCTCGAAGGCGTTTCGCGTCCGGAAGCGTTCCGGCAGAGCTGCCTCAAGACGTGGCAGGCTCATACCACCGTGAAAAAGGCTCGAGAACGCCAACCCGCCATGGCATAGCGCCCAGGTTTGCCGAGGTATGCGGATGCGGTCCACGGCCTCTACCGCTGCGAATCGCTGGCTGGAGCTGGTGGCGAGGCGAACGTCCCATCGTCCTGATCTGGGCATCCTGGCGGTGCTGATTCTCAGCCTTGCTGGGTGCGGCAGCGACGCCCCACCCCCGATCGGCTCGCCATCGCCGGCCGATCTTGAAATGCAGTCGCGCATGCTGCGAAAGGGGGCGATCGCTCCGATCGATCCTTCGCCACATCCCTTCTTGAAATTCAAGGATGTCACCGACCAATCGAAAATCAGATTCGTCTATCTCGATGGCGAGCAGCCACGAGCTCGAACGTTGCCTGAAGCCCTGGGCGGCGGCGTGGCCCTGATTGATTGGGACGGCGATGGCCTGCTCGACATTGCCTTCGCCCGCGGCCGGCTTAATCCAACAGCCGGCGCGCACGATGCTTCCAACCCCCCAGCCAATACCGCCGGTCCCGCCGCCGGCAGTCCCGCCGCGAACGGTCGCGCCGGGAAGGAGAATATCGCCGACCCGACCGATGAACGGGGGCCGCTGGTCTTCTACCGCAATCTCGGCGGCATGCGGTTTGTTGAAGCCGAGGCGGCAACCGCTGGCATCGGGGTTCAAGCGCCAGTTCGTCACGGGGTGTTCGCCGCTGATTACGACGGCGATGGATTCCCGGACTATCTCGTCACGGGTTGGGGTGGACCGGCCCAACTGCTTCGCAATCAGGGTGATGGCACGTTTGAGGACGTTACGGCAATGATGCCGTGGGGGAACGATCGGGACCGGTGGACGACGGCGGCCGCGTGGAGCGACTTCAATCGGGACGGAGTGCTGGATCTTTACCTGGCGAGATTCGCTGTCTGGTCCAAGGGGGACCCGTCGGGCGACTCCGCCCAGTCGGGCGACTCCACCCAGTCGGGCGACTCCACCGACCTTGGGAAGCTGTCCGCCGACGACAGTTCGCTTTACCTCGGCACTGGCGACGGCCTGTTTGAAGAGCGTTCGAAGGAATGGGGATTGGCTAAAGGCGGATTCACGCTTGCAGTTTTGGCTGCGGACATCGATGGCGACGCGGACGTCGATCTCTACACGGGCAATTACAGAGCGATGAATTTCTTGTACATGAATGAGGGAAACAGCCGTTTCGTGGAGATCGGCGAGGACTCCACGGCCGGGTTGAACCGCAGCGGCAATGCAGGGAAGTCGACGGGCGTGGAGGCGGGCGACTGGGATGGGGACGGGTATATGGACCTCTGGGCCACCGGCGGCGACGCTGAACCGCCGGCGCTGTATCGCAGCGTGGCCCCGGATCTATTTTTCAACATCACGGAACAGTGGGGGCTGAATTCCAAGGGCGAGCTTCCGTCTGGATGGGGAGCGGTCACCGCCGACCTGGACTGCGATCAAGACTTGGACTTCTTGATCGCGAATGGCCAGCGTCCCCAGCAACCCTCAGAGGCTGCTCGGGCTCAGCGCCCGCAGTTGCTCGAGAACTCGGCGCGCGTCCGGTTTAGTGATGCCGTCACGTCGGCAGCGAGTTTCTTCCAGGGAGAAATGCAAGCTCGCGCCGTCGCGGTTGGCGACTTGGACAACGATGGTGATCTTGACGCTGTCTTCACACGCCTGAACGCACCGGCGGCGATTCTCCAGAACGACCTTCCAAGCAAGAACGGCGCGGTTCAAGTGCGTCTGATTGGCGTGTATGGCACTCGCTGGCCAAGCGGGGTGCGGCTGCATGCGGTGACGGCGGACAGCGAACAGGAACTACTTTGGCGCTCTGGAAACGGTTACCTGTCCACACACGATCCGCGGATCCATATCGGAGTCGGCTCGAACCAGTCGCTCAAAGAACTGCGAATCGCGTGGCCGGGCCGACCCGTGAGCACGCTCCGAGATTCGTCAGGCGGCAAGAAAGTCGTGGTTTTCGAACCCTAGGCGACGGATGAACGCGGTTTATGGATTGAGCGCGGCAAGCAGCGTGCTGACATATTGGCCCAATTGATCGAGCACTTGACGCCGCGGGTGGGTGTCGGCGGCCGCCATCTGCCGCACAATCGCGGAACCGACGATCAGGCCATCGGCGACAGGCCGCAACAGCGAGACATGGTCGGGCGTGCTGATGCCGAAGCCGATGCAGATCGGCAGCGGCGAACGTTCACGAAGCCACCCCACGTTATCCACCAGATCGGGCGGCAGTTTCGTCCGCTCGCCGGTGATGCCGGTCACCGACACATAGTAGAGGAAACCGGTTGATCGTTCGGCGATTCGCAGCGCGCGTTCCCGCGGCGTGGTTGGGGTCACCAATTGAATCAGACTGAAGTCCTCGCGGCGGCAAATCGCCGCCATTTCGTCCGCTTCCTCGACCAGTAAATCGGGCACGATGACGCCCGCGACACCCTGCGCTTTCGCCTCGGCGACGTAACGCTCCATCCCGTGACGAAGCACGATCGCGTAGCTGACCATGGTGACGAGCGGCATCTGCCGCATCTGGCCGATGGCTTGCAGGATATCGGCCAACTTGATGCGTTTCGCCAGCGCCCGGGTATAGGAGGCTTGAATGACCGGTCCGTCGGCGATCGGATCGCTGTACGGGATTCCGATCTCACACAGATGGCAACCTCGAGCGGCCAATTCCTGGACGAGCGCCTGGGTGAATTCGAGATCCGGGTCGCCTGCCGTAATGAACGGAATGAGCGCTTTGCGGCCTGACGCCCGCAGTTCCGAGAACAATTGATCGACCGCCGACATGCCGTTGCGTTCCTTCCCGAGATGCAAAAATTCCGAGGGTTGCGGTTACTTCAAACCGCGCAGCCGTTGGATTTCGGCCGCATCCTTGTCACCCCGCCCCGACAAGCAGATGACCACGATATCGTCTTTCGGTCGACATGCGGCCGCTTGCATCGCCTTGGCGATGGCGTGGGAGCATTCAAGCGCGGGCAGGATCCCCTCGCTGCGAGCGAAGAGATCGAAAGCGGCCATCGCTTCGTCGTCGCGGCAGAAGGTGTAGTCGACGCGGCCCGTGTCCTTCCAGTAACTGTGTTCCGGGCCAACTCCGGGGTAATCGAGTCCGGCGGAGACCGAGTGCACGTCGCTTGTCTGGCCGTCTTCGTCCTGCATCACGTAACTGTAGCTGCCGTGCAAGACGCCTGGCCGGCCGAAGCTGAGCGGCGCCGCGTGCTCTCCCGCCGCTGGCCCACGTCCGCCGGCTTCGACGCCCAACAGTTTCACTCCGCGGTCCTCGACGAACGGGTAGAACATGCCGGCCGCGTTGCTCCCGCCACCCACGCTGGCGACCACCAAATCCGGCAAGCGGCCAAACTGGGCGAGCGACTGGGCGCGCGTCTCGCGGCCGATCACCGCCTGGAAATCGCGCACGATCCGGGGGAACGGGTGCGGACCCACGACCGAGCCGATAATGTAGTGCGTGGTTTCGACGGTCGACATCCAGTCGCGCATCGCCTCGTTGATGGCGTCGCGCAGGGTTCGCGAGCCGGTCGTGACAGGACGGACTTCCGCCCCTAACAGCCGCATGCTGAAGACGTTGGGGGACTGCCGCCGCACGTCCTCCTCGCCCATGTAGACAATGCATTCCAGTCCGAACCGGGCGCAGGCGGTGGCGGTGGCCACGCCATGCTGACCGGCTCCGGTTTCGGCGATGACGCGTTTCTTTCCCATCCGCAGCGTCAACAGGCCCTGTCCGAGGGTGTTGTTGATCTTATGGGCGCCGGTGTGATTCAGATCTTCCCGTTTCAACCAGATTTGCGCGCCGCCACTGCGTTCGGTGAGGCGGCGAGCGAAGTACAGCGGCGAGGGCCGGCCGACATAGTGATGAAGCAGGTCATCCAATTCGGCTTGAAACAGCGGATCGGCCTGCGCCGCTTGGTATTCGCGGGTAAGTTCATCGAGCGCGCGGGTGAGCGTCTCGGGGACGAAACGGCCGCCGAACTGGCCGAAGCGTCCCTGGTCGTTGGGGACAAGGCTGGAGGCGGCTTCCGCCGCGACCGGCCCTTTCGCCGCCAAAGGACTCCCTGGTACCGAGCCTGAAACCGTCGCCATGGTTTTTATTCCTGCGGACTCGACGCGTCGATCAACCTTGGGGAAGATTCTCGACCGCATTCCCCGGATGGTCAAGCCGCCTGAACTCGGCCTCCATCGTGCCCGTTGGCAAGAACGGTCGACATTCGGGGATGGCCGGAAGGAGCTTGCATTCAATGCCTGAACTGCCCGAAGTGGAGACCATGCGCCGCGGGATTCTCGGGGCGGTCGGCGGGATGATCGAATCGGCGACACGGTGCGAATCGCCGCGGCGCACCATTCGGTTCGAGCCTCCTTGGCCGGCGCTCGGCCAGCGTTTGCAGGGCCGCGTCATCCGCGCCGTGGAGCGGCTTGGCAAGCGAGTCGTCGTGCGGCTGGATACGGGCGAGGCGTTGGTCTTCGAGCCGCGCATGACCGGATTGGTGCTTGTCGATGAGCCGCCCAGCCGCGAGCATCTACGGTTCGAATTGCGGCTCGCGGGCTGCTCGCTGGCTTGCGTCCGCTACTGGGATCAACGGGGACTTGGCTCGGTCAGCCTGCTGACCGCCGAGGAATTGGCGGCCCGCCTCGGCCCGCCGAAACTGGGCCCTGACGCGCTGGCGGTCACCGCGGACACGCTCCGCGACCGGTTGCATGCCAGCCGCCGGCCGATCAAAGTCGCGCTGCTTGACCAACGCGCGCTCGCGGGTATCGGCAATCTTTACGCCTCTGAAATCCTGCATGTCGCGGCCATCCACCCGCGCCGTTCCGCCGCTCGGCTGACACGGGATCAGTGGCGGCGTCTTCATGCGGCGATGCACGCGGTCCTCGAGGAAGCGATCCGCTACGAAGGCTCGACGCTATCCGACGGCACCTATCGGAACGCGCTCAATCAATCCGGCGGCTACCAGAACCATCATCGCGTGTACGATCGCGAAGGCCTGCCCTGCCCACGCTGCCTTTCAAACCTGATCAAGCGGATCGTGCAGGCGCAGCGCAGCTCGTTCTTTTGCGGAAGCTGCCAACGCTAGCTCGAAGTATTCACGTCCGAACCGCGTGCCCGTAGGCCGTTTGCGTGTCGAGAGCCAGCGCGGACGCGGCTGGCACGTTCTCTCTATGGAAGCCATTTTCGCATCGGGCTTTGCGGGGTCGCGACAAGAAGTATTCGGTGTTTTTGCAATCGCGCCAGCGGGCTGGCATCGAGGGATGGGGCGGATGCCAGAGATGATAGGCCCGGGTTCTGCCAAGGATGGAGCGGACACGGCAGCCGGCCCAACGCAGCCGCAAACCAAAGTCGTCGTCTTCGCACCCCCATTCGCGATAGTTTTCGTCGTAGCCGTTGACGCGTTCGTAGTCGGCGCGCCAACAGCCGACGTTGTTTCCGATGAGTGCCGGCTTCCGGGGATGGCCGATGAAGGAATACACCGTCGCACGCAGATGGCGGCGGCGGAGCCGCTTTATTTCGGCGGGCGGGGCCCAGTCGAGGTACTCGCCGGAAGCGATCACGGCGTCGGTGATGCAACGGGAGGCTTCGGCATCGAAGCGGCAGCAATCTCCCGACGCTACCAAACCGGGTCGGCGGAAGGCCAAATGTTGGGCGAGGTGGTCCGGTGGCACGATGCAGTCGCCGTCGAGCAGTAACAGATAGCGGCCGCGGGCGAGCCGCACGCCGTCATTTCGCGTCTTGGCGACTTGGAAGCCGTCATGGGGATGCGAGGTCCAAGCGATCGGGAAATTGGCCGAACGGGCGAACTCAGCAACCACGTCGGCCGTCTCATCGCGCGACCCGTCATCGGTCACGACCACTTCGAACCCCTCGGGAAGTCCTGTCTGCATGGCGAGCGACAACAGCGATCGGCGGACATGCTCGGGACGTTCGAAAGTGCAGATCACCACCGTGACGTCCCGCGGAGCGAGTCGCGGGTAGATCCAGCCATTCATGAGGCGAGCCTCCGGGTTGGGAGCGTGGAAGAGGTGGAGGTGGAGTTCGAGGAGTGGACGGAAGCGCGTTGCGAGCGTCGACGGCATTCGGCGAAGAGCACGCGGGCCGACTCGTCCCATGTTGGCACGCGAAAGTCGGCTGGCGGCCGCCGCGCGACGGTTCCACCTTCGCGCAGGCGCCGGTCGATCAACGCGGCCAGAGATTCGGCGCGCTTGGGATCGAACCATTCGCAGAAGTCGCCGCCCACTTCGCGATGCACGGGAATGTCGCTGACAAAGGTCGGCAAGCCGTGTCCCAGCGACTCGATGATCGGCAGGCCAAACCCTTCGGCGAACGATGCGAAGATCGAACCTTGGGCGTGTTCGTACGCGTACGCCAGTTCGGCGTCGCTCGCGTCTTCGAACCAGAACAGCCGGCGGTTGCGCAGCGGGTGGCGTTCGAGGCGTTCGAACAGCGATTCGTTCAGCCAGCCGCGCCGGCCAAGAAAAACCAGATACGGGCTGGTCGCGTCGCCGGAGCGGGTCGACGCGGGGTCGGCGTGATTGGTGCCAGCCGTGTCTCCGCACTCGACCGCGTCGTGTTGAGCCCACAACTGTTCGAAGGCGTCGATCACCGTGGCATGGTTCTTGCGGGGGTCGAGCGTGCAGACTTTCACGAAGGTTGGATTGGGGCCGTTGAAGATGGACTGGATGGCGGGTCGGACCGCGTCCCCCGTCGCAGCCACATCCAATTGGAGATCGGCCCCGAGCGGAAACCAGGAGACACATTCGGGATCCCAACCACGGTTGGGAAAACGCTCGCGCAGCCAGTCGCGGAATTCGTCCCGGACCGCCTTCGAAATGGCGACAAAGAAATCGACCTGAGGCGTCACCTCTTCCATCCACTCGCGGAATTTGCGAGTCGCTTTGGGCAACATGAAATGCGGGTATTGGATCGGCAGCAAATCATAGACGACCAACCCGATCCGAGTGCCAGCGCGTTTCGCCTCGTGGAATCGCGGTATCTCCGGCAGGGTCCAACTCCCATCCAGCAGCAACAGGGTGTCCTCCGGGCGAAAATCGGGCCGGCTTCCACCATCGCCGCAAACGGCGATCGAGGCCCGCCGCATCACCCGCGCGAGCGTTCGCGGGTAAAACATTTTCTTCAGTCGCAGTCTGGCACGCTTTGTCCAGGAAGGCTCCACGTCGTTGCGCATCGCAACGAATCGCGAGTTCGCCGCCTTCAAGGCGTCGGGGCATTCGAGCCAACGGCCGTCGCGAAACACGACCAGCCGGCTTTCGCACCCCGCATCGGCGGCCAGCGACTCCATGTGGGCCGCCACATTCCGCACAACACGTTGGATACCGGTTCGCGAGTTGCTGGTTGCGGTCATCGAGCAATCCAGGAACAGCCTGGGCCGATGGGCATTGGTGCCTGGCCGCGTCACTCCGTCTAGACCTTCCATGGCCGCCATCCTCGCGTCCTGCGAACGCCCCCGCAGCGCTCCTTGCACCTAGGAATCGTTCAGTAGACGGAAGTTCTAGCAGGAAGCCTAGTTGGCACCAAGATCATTTACCTGACTCAAGGGGCACGTCGACCAAGGATGTATCCATGCGGGTCGACTTCGCCACGCAACACTTCCAATTGCTCGGCGGATGGCGGCGGGGTGGTGTCGAGCGGATCGCGCGTTAGCAATTCGAAGCCCGTGTTCGCCTGCACTTCCTGGTGGCTTACCCCTTCATGAAGCGATTCGATCCGCATACGGCAACTGGCTTCGTCAAAGCCGAGCACCGCGAGACTGGTGACCACCTTGTAGGGTCCCGAGCCGGCGGGAAGTCCGGCGCGTTCGCGAGCACCAGGCCCGTCGAGGAACCCAGGGGTGGTGACAAAATCGAGTCGCGGGACGAACCGCCGGCGGTCATGAGGCGTGATGACGAGGGTTTTCCAGCAGGTCGAGCCTAGATCGTTGGCCCCGCCGCTGCCTGGCAACCGCACATCGGGATGCTCGTAATCGCGGCCAATCTGCGTGGAGTTCAAATTGCCGAACGGATCGATTTGCGCCCCGCCCAGAAACGTGTAATCAACCATGCCACGTTGGCAGGTCTCCATGATGTCCGCCATGCTGGTCGCCATCAGACCTTGATAGAACGTCCGCGAGTCGCCCACGCTGATCGGCATGCGTGGCAAACGCGGTCCGACCCCGCCCGCCTCGAACAACAGCGTCAGGTTGGGAGCGGTCGTCTTTTGGGCGAGCATCGCGGCGGCGCACGGCATGCCCGTGCCCACGACGACCAGCGCTCCGTCTTCCAACAGCCGCGCCGCGGCGCAAATCATCAATTCGATGGGCGAATAGCCCGTGGCTATGCTCATAAACACGTATCGCGGAAACCGCCTTCGTTGTCGCGAGGAACTCCCGTCGCGTGGCCTGACGATACTCGAACCGGCCCATGGGAAACAACCGCGACCCGACGTCCTGTTGGCTACCGTCCTTGCTTTCCCAGGCGAGAAGGAACAAACTGTCTAAGAGCCTGGAGCCGTCCGCTGGACACGCTGCGGGTGAACGGTCCCCCCTTCGAACAGGAGCAATCGCTGTGATTCGCCAACGCGCCGCGATGGAAATCCTCAACCGCGAATTCCTGGAAATTCGGTGCAAAGTCCTCGAACTGGCCGCCGCCTTCGATCGACTCGAACGCGGCTCGGGCGGATTCGACGACGATCCACGGTGGCGTAAAGTCGGCGAGGCGATCGACGTGCTGCGGGACGATCGCGGCGACCGCGCCGAACGCGTGCAACTGATTTTTTCCCGGCCCTACGCCCCGCAGTGGCGCGATGAATTCGCGCTGGACCGCCCCGAGTGACTTGGACCGCCCCGAGTGACTTGGACCGCCCCGAGTGACTTGGACCGCCCCGAGTGAAACGGACAGCGTGCCGGTCGTTCGGCCATCCTCTTCCACACGGTCGGGCGCGGTTCCGCCGGGCATGATTCCTTCCGGCACGTCCCCGTGCATGCTTCCAGCAGCTTTGGAGAGACACCTCGATGTATTACTTCGACCCGCATATCCACATGGTGTCCCGCACCACGGATGACTACGAAACGCTTGCGAAAATGGGATGCGTGGCGATGAGCGAGCCGGCGTTTTGGGCCGGTTTCGATCGCGGCAGCGTTGAGAGTTTTCGCGATTACTTCCGGCAATTGACCGACTTCGAACCGCGACGCGCCGCGCAGTATGGCGTCCAGCATTACACGTGGCTCTGCATCAACGCGAAAGAAGCCGAGAATGTCAGCCTGTCGAGAGAGGTGATCGCGATGATCCCCGAGTTCCTCGACAAGCCGAATGTGCTGGGAATCGGCGAGATCGGCTTGAACAAAAACACGCGGAACGAGTCCCGGGTGTTTTTGGAACATCTCGACTTGGCGGCCCGCTTTCGCCAGCAAATCCTGATCCATACACCGCACTTGGAAGATAAATACCAGGGCACGCGGATGATCCTTGACATGCTGATCGGCGACTCGCGGATCGAGCGGTCACGTGTGCTGGTGGACCATGTCGAAGAGCACACGGTGCGGACCGTTTTGGAGGAGGGCTTCTGGGCCGGTATGACCCTCTACCCGGTGACCAAATGCACGCCTCAACGGGCCGCCGACATCATTGAAACTTACGGCCCCGAGCGTCTGATGGTGAATTCGGCCGGCGACTGGGGCCCGTCCAAGCCAACCGCGGTCCCGGATTTCATCCTGGAAATGCGGCGTCGCGGGCACCCCGAATCGCTGATTCGCAAAATCGTCTACGACAATCCGCTGGAATTCTTCTCGCAAAGCGCCAGCTTCCGGTTCACCGCGCCCGAGCTTCGCGGACATTCGTAGTTCGCCGCGTGCCGCATGGTCGGAGAACATGCCCGCATGAGATGTTTTACGCGGCCGGATTTTGAACAACTGCTCGCCGGACAGTTAACAGACGAAAAGCAGTCACAAATTGACGATCACCTGGTCGATTGCGAACACTGTCGCGAGCAATTGGGGTTGATCAGCGAGGACGACGAGCTGGCCGTCCGGATCATGACCGGCTTGGCACCCTCCTGGGACTCGCACGGAAGTATCGCCCTTGGCCGCAGCGAGATAACCTCCCTTCGCGCGAAACCATCGACGGCGGAATCGTCCCGCGCCGCGCCTCTCCACGATGGCCCGGACCATGCCCAGTTTTTTTCCACCTCTGCGGAACACATCGAGACAGATAGCGAATTCCTGCGCCGGTTGAGTGCCAAGCTGCCGCTGTCCCAAGGCCTCGACGACGACGCTGCGGACCCTGCCGAGGGCAGCCCCACTGCTGGCCGTCATCGCCGTCAACAGGACGCCGACTCCGGCGATGGCAACGGCTTCCCCCAAAGTTCGGACCGGGAGTCTCCGACCTTCCCGGTTCGCTTTCCGGCGATCGAGGGCTTGGTCTTCGAACGGGTGTTGGGCGAAGGCGGGATGGGTATCGTCTTCAAGGCGTACGACGAGCAGTTGCGTCGTCCGGTAGCCGTGAAGTTGCTGCGAAACGCCGCCAATTCAGCCGACTTCGCCGTCCGCTTGCGGCGCGAAGCGGAGGCCTCGGCGCGGCTCAACCATCCCAACGTGGTCCAGGTCTACTCCGTAGGCGAGTCGGACGGGATGCCGTATGTCGTCATGGAGTACGTCAACGGCGGAACGCTTAGCGCGCGACTTCAAAGCCACCCGCAACCTCCCCGAGCGGCGGCCCGCGTGGTTCGTCTGCTGGCGGAAGCCGTGGAATTCGCGCACCAACGCGCGGTCATCCATCGGGACTTGAAGCCCCGCAACATCCTCCTGGAATGCCGCGGCCCCAATCTGGAAACGGCCGCCTGGGACGAAATCGTGCCGAAAGTCGCCGATTTCGGCCTGGCGAAGCTTCAGGATCAAAACAACGACGCCACGCGAACCGGCCAATTGCTCGGCACACCCGCTTATGCCGCTCCCGAGCAATTACAAATGGCCCGCCCCGTACTCGCGCGCCACGACGACCTGGGAGCGGCGGATCAAGAAGCAACGGCCACGAACTCGCCGGTTGGTCCAGCGGCCGACATTTATTCGCTCGGCGTGCTGCTTTATCAAATGTTGACAGGTCGCCCGCCATTGCAAGCCGAGGATTTGCTTCGAACGATTAAACTGGTGCTCGACGTCGAGCCGCTTCCTCCCCAACGATTGCAGCCTGGCATTCCCCGAGATTTGCAGACGATCTGTTTGCGTTGTCTCGCGAAGGAGCCACATCATCGATACGCCTCGGCAGCCGCCTTGGCGGACGACCTGCGCCGATTTCTTGACGGGGAACCGATACTCGCCAAACCGCCATCGCTGTTGGGTCGGCTGATGCGCTGGTCGTTGCGCAATCGATTGCTCGCTGGCATGGAAGCGGTCGCCGCCATGCTGTTCACCTCCCTGGTAGTCAGTGCTATCGCGGGCCTCTTGATCCTCAACAAAAAAAATAGCGAACTCGAAGAAAGTAATGCGAAACTGGATGCCAGCAGCAGGAACTATCAAAAACTTTACTCGGCGAATGAAAGGGCCTTGAAAGAGACCCGGGATGCCAATGCCTTGGCGCTGAAACAAAAAGAATTGGCCGATGCCGCGGCATCGGTGGCGCGACAAGAAAAGGTGCGCGCCGACAACGCGGCCAAGTCGGCCGTCGACTTGGCGGCCCAGGCAAACCAGTTCGCCGGAAAAGCGGCGAAAGAAAACTACCTGTCTCTCATCGCCGCCGCGAACTTGTCGCTGCAATATTCGGAAAGCCGCCTGCGGCGGGACTATTTAACTTCATGTATTCCCGGCCCGGGCGAACCCGACCGGCGCGGTTGGGAGTGGCATTATCTCCATGGAATCCGCGGTGGCGAGCTCTTTTTCTGGGATGTGGCGAGCGTGCTTGCCCATCCTTGGACCCCTTGCCAACTGGTGTTTAGCCCCGACGGCCGTTGGCTCGCCATGGCTGCGCGGCAAGGCTTCGGAACCGACTCCGGCGTCGTCCTGCTGTGGGACGCGCCAGCGATGCGGTTTGTGCGAAAGGGCGAGTTCGCAGGAACTCCGAATTGGCAAGGAATCGACTTTTCCGAGGACGGCACTCGTCTGGTGGTGATTGGCAGTCAGTTACAGCCATTGGGTTCTTGGAGGCTCGCAGATTGGGCCGCCGACGTCGGCCAATCCCAACCGCCCCTAAAGCGCCGCTACGGATTCGCTCTCCAGGCCATTCTTAACTCCCCGCAGCCCACCAAGCTCGGCATCGTTCATCCCACCGACCTTGCCCCTTCGTCGACCTTCAGGCTTTTCGAGCACGCCATGGCGACTGCAGGCACAGTGCGCGATGACGGCGCCATCGCCGCGACGGCTGGAGCTGACGGCAAGATCGAGATCTGGCGAACGCAAACGGGGCAACGGTTGCAACAGTTGCTCAGCGAAACCAGGCCGATCCTGGCGATCGCCCTGAATCCCATCGCCCCGCTTGCCGTAACCATCGCCCATGATCGCAAACTACGACTTTGGGATCTGAGCTGTCCCGATTCCCGCATTCCTGTCCGGGTTTCGCCGATCGTCTCGCATTTTCGCGGGGCGACCCCACTGCCTGCCATGCCAACCACCGAGTCAACTGCCTCCGCCCCGGTCGTTGCGCCCACAAAGATTCAGCCCAACTGCCCGCTGCCTGCAACGCGACCGGAGCTTATTGACTTCGCCTTTTCCGATGACGAGTCCAGTCTGGAACGTGTTCGATTCGCCCCCGGCAGCGGGGTGATATTGGATAAGGCTCGCATCGAAACGGGGGAAACCCAACGCTTGCGATGGCTCGGCACCGCTGCCGCCCCTCGTGGTATCCGCGACCACACCTGTCTCAATACGGATGGGAGCCGTTTCGCGCTGCCGTTGATAAACCCGCCTTCCTTCCTCGCGGTTGGCGACTCATCGACCGGTGAGATCACCGCGCGGATCGTGCAAACAGGCGGGAGTTTCGAACGGCACTGGATCAGCCCGGATGGAAAATGGCTCGCGACGCTTAACGAGGGCCAACTGAATGTGAAGTTGTGGGATGTATCGACTGGCAAAGAGTTTCAAACGATCCCGCCACCCGCGGTCGCGGCGACCGCCGCCTACGAGCGCCCGATCGTCTCTTTTGATTCAGGGAACAAGCGGCTTGCGGTGCATTACGGACCGGCCGGAGTCAGCCTCCTAGCGTTTCCAGATGGAACGCGACATGACGGAATCGCCGCTGGCCTAGCCGGTCCGCCGGCCCGCTGCGCCTTCGACCAACGCGGGGTCTGGCTCGCAATTCCTCCTTCCGGAGATCGTCTGGTCTTGCTTGTCGACATTTCCAACCCCGCCAAAATCCCGCCCCCGGAGTTTGTGTCCGCCTCGGGCACAGGCCGTCAACTGGATGTGGTGGCCATGGAGTTCAGTCCGGACAAACAACGGCCGCGTCTGGCCACGGTCAGCCGGGAAGGAGACGTGTACCTTTGGAGCCCCGATGACCGGCGACTGATTCTCCGCCTCACTGCCACCCGAACGTCGTTGGATGACTCCTGGCGATTTCAAAGCCAAATTCGCTGGAGCCGCACGGGGCGTAAACTGGCGGTGGATCGAGCCAACGGCACCATCGATGTTTGGGACGCTCCGGACACGGAAACGGTTGCTGAACTGGATCGAAACTCCATCCTGACCATTGATTCGACTGCCGCTTCCCCGGCGCCCAATCCGCCAGCGCCGGCCCACGGATCCGGCCTGGAAACATCTCGGACGACCGCGGCCGCTTCGAGCGACCAAGTCGCGAAGGTGCTGCGAGCCGTTGCCACGCGCGGATTGCTCTCGGAACTTCAATCGCTCGGGCATTTCTCGGAGATTTTATATCCGTCAGGCGCCGAGGAGGTGCGGATCCACCAAGCGGAGCATTTACGGTTGGCACTGGATCTATCCCGGCTGATTGGCGATTTGTCTCCCTGGGTGCGGTCCGACATGGGATTCGTGTTCGCAGCCCGCGGCGAATGGAAACTGGCAGCCGACGCTTGGTGGCCGCCGGCTGACCATGCAGTGCCCCGAACTCCCGAAAGCTACGAGCGAGCCTACTTGACGGCCCGTCGTATCCTGGCATCCGACGTCCCGATTGCAGAGGTCCGAAAGCACTGTCCCCAATTCTTGGAATTGGAACTGGAACAGCTTCGGTACGATGCCAAAAACAACCCCCTAGCCTGGCGCGCGGGACTCGAAAAGCGGCTCGAATCCGATCCGTGCGACGCAGTCGCCGCCCGCGATCTTGCTGAATTGCTGCTCGACGAATTGCCGCCAAGTCCGGCCGAAGCGGTATTCGAGGCGCGAATGATCTTCGCCGATCCGCGCAACAGTCCATTCGCCATGCTGGCTGCCGCTTGGATCGCGCATAAAAACATGACGGCCGCTTCCAAAACCTTGGATAACGCCCCGCCCAGTGCGTCGGAATTGGATCGCCAAATACGCGAA
This sequence comes from uncultured Planctomycetaceae bacterium, assembly GCA_903921945.1. Taxonomy (GTDB): domain Bacteria; phylum Planctomycetota; class Planctomycetia; order Pirellulales; family Pirellulaceae; genus CAIXSC01. Next base: position 4,417 of record CAIXSC010000338.1, on the reverse strand, counting down.
CGTCTAGGAAAGCAAATCACTCCCTGACGGCGGTCAGGCGATCGTGACGCGAAAACTCGCTTGCCGTTCGAGTCCGGTCCGCACTGTCGCTAAGTTTCACGATGGGAATGATGCTCGTGAACGAGCAGCGAGTGCCGCGGGTGCCTTTGGTCAACTCGCGGCTCCAAACCGTCAATAGAAGCCAGCCAACCGCGGCGGTAAAAATACCAGCCCATGCCGGCAGCCGTAAGGGCCATCGCGAACAGCGCGACTGGATACCCCCAACGCCATCGCAGTTCCGGCATGTTCCAAGGCGAAGCGCCCGGATCGAAGTTCATCCCGAAGATACTGGCGATGAAAGTGATCGGAATGAAGATCGTCGCGATGATCGTCAAGACCCGCATCGTTTCGTTGATACGATTGCTAACCGCCGACATGTACAAATCCCGCAGGTCGGCGGTCAACTCGCGGTAAGTCTCCAGAAGATCGGCGATTTGAATCACATGGTCGTGGCAATCGCGTAGGTAAAGCCGCGTCGAGTCGGTTACGAACGGCGTGGATTCGCGGGCGAGCGCGGCCAGCATTTCGCGATGGGGCCAAATCGCGCGGCGCAACGCCAACAATTCCCCCTTCATGTGATGCAACCGGTCAAGCGATTCGCGCCCCGGTTGCGCCACCACGCTCTCCTCAATCGAGTCCAAGTCGTCGCCACACGCTTCCAGCAGCGGGAAATAGGCGTCGATCGCGGCGTCGATCAGGCAGTACACGAGAAAGTCCGGCCCCTGGTGACGCGCGCGGCCCGCTCCTTCGCGAATCCGGTTCCGCAACGGATCCCAGCAGTCCCCCTCCGATTCCTGGAATGTCACCACAAAGTCAGCACCTAAGAACAAGCTGAGTTGCTCGAGTGTGACTGGCCGCCGTGTGTCTGCCATGCGCGCCACGATGAACACCGACGTCTCGAAGAGGTCAAGCTTGGCCCGCTGGTGCGTGTTTACCGCGTCTTCCAACGCCAACCGGTGCAGCCCAAACAACTCCCCGACATGCTCGATCGTCGCCGCGTCCCCCAAGCCGTCGACGTTCAGCCACAAAACGGGAAATTGACCGCGCAGCTCCGCGACCTCTTCGGGCCGGTCAATGCTCCGCTCGACAACACGGTCGGGCCCGTACGCAATGACCGTCAGCCGCGGCCGCTTCGCCAGCGGATCGGCCACAATCGACCCAGGTAGGGGCGCGGGAGCGGTGCGTCTTCGCTGGTGGGCTCCCGATTTTCGACGCTTCCGTGATTGTCGCGGCACAGTACGATCCTCTCACGGCAACACGGGTTCGCGACAATCACGGCGACGGCCGTGGCGACAGACACAGCGACAGGCACGATGACGGTCGTCGCGACAGTCACGGCGACAGTCACGGTGACGCCCGCGGCGGCAACTCCGCCGCTTGCAAATTGCGGAACAACAAATCGGTCGTCGGATCATGCCCTTGCAACTGCAACGTGCCGGCCTCCAAACGCAATCCCTTGCGAGGATTCTGGTCCATCGGCCGATCATCCGTCCACTGAGTGACTTGGTAGCCGTTCACCCAGACCGCGACTGTCGGCCCCGAGACATTCAGCGTCTTCGTGAACCATTGAAGGTCGTCCGCGGCCACAAGCCGGGCATTGACTCGGCGGAACACGCCCCCCGTGCCGCAATCGGCAGGCTTCGAGCGATCGCCCGCTTGGAAACCATTATGGATCTGGCTTTCATACCCATTCATTTCCTGGCCGGGAATGCAGCGAAAGAACAATCCCGAGTTCAAGTTGGCGGCAAGCGTTTTGCATTCCAGGCGGGCCACGAAGTCGCCAAATCGCCCGGTCGACTCCAGGTATCCTTTCCCGTCGCGCAAACTCAACTCGCCGTCTTGGGTGACCGCGACCCGGCTCTTCGACATCGGCGGCTGTGTCCACCCTTGCAGATCCTGGCCGTTGAACAACGATGCCAAGCCGAGCGGCTTTAGCTTGATGTTGCGAAACGCGACGGCCCCTTTATTCAGCTGTAAACCGATCAGCCCGCGTCGCAGCGGCTTCGCATCCGTAAAGTCCAATGCCAAGCGGCCATCAAGACGCACTTCGAGCCGTTCGCCTTGCACGCGAATCTCATAAGCGTGCCACTCGTCCGGCTTCGCGTTTCCGGCTTCCTCCGTCCCCTTTTCACGCCCCACAAAACTGCCCGTGGGAAAGGGACTCACCGCCGGCTCCGCGATGTTCAATTCATAACAGTCCGCCTTGGGATCGGCAGGTTTCGGCGGCGAGTGGAGGAATATGCCACTGTTGGTCCCCGGCGCGAATCGAAACTCCAACCGCAACTCGTAGTCGCTCCATGGCACCCCGGTACAGAGCAGTCCAGGCTCGCCGTCCGAAACCGTGATCGCCCCATCCTCCACTTTCCAATTCGCCTTGGAAGCGGCCTGCCAGCCAAACAGCGTTTTCCCGTCGAACAAGGCAATCCAACCTTCGGCCAGTTCCGCCGCCGCAAGCGGCCCCGCGAACGGCTCCGCTGCGGCAGTCGTGGCAGTCGTGGCTGTCGTCGCCGCACCGCTCGCCGCACCGCTCGCCGCGTCAGTCGCCGAGGCGGCTTGGGGGGCCGTTGCTTGAGAGGCCGCGTCTTGCTTCCCGCCCACGGCACCCGTTGCCTTCGAGCCATCCGCGCTCGAGGCGGGACCGGCCGAAGCAGGTTCTGTTGTGTCGCGTGCGTTCGAGTCAGGCGACTGGCCCGACTCGCTGGCGGTTGGCGGAGCGGCGGCGGGCTGGCACGCGGCCATCAGCAAACCTACCAGTCCCATGACGAGCCAAGCCACACGCCGGCGCCGCGGGGACACGCCCACAGTTTGCTCATCGCATCCTATTTCCAACCGAGTCGAACGTCGCTTTATCATCGGGAAAGGCTCGCTATCGGACAATCTTTCGCCAGGTATAAGCCATGCCGTCATGGGGTCCGCCCCGCTCCACCAGATATCCGAGCACCAGCGCGGTCACGAAAGTGGTTGTGCAGGGCAGCGCGATCGCTAGCAACGGCGTTGGTTTCACCTGCTCATTTACCAGGAACGGCCACCAGTTCCAGAGTATCGACACGCTCAGTCCCAGCAACATCGCTGGCAAGACCGAGCGGGTCGTGCAGCGCGGCAGGAACATTCCGACGAAAAAGCTCGCGGCGAGCGGACCGACGAACATGTTAAAGAATTTGGGCATTAAATCGACCAACGTCAGATTGAGCCGCGACATCACCAGCACCGCGACACAGGCGTTTACAGTCACCAGCAGCGACACAATCACCGTCACGATCCGCACAAAGCCCAATTCGCTGAAGATCCGGCGTCCGCCACGGCGCAAACGGGGTACGAAATCGTTGGAAACCACCGCCGTGATCGCGTTCGCCCCCGCCTCCAAGGTCTGGATCGCGTCACACAGAAACGCCGCCATGATCAGCCCCGCGCACCCCGGCGGCAATTGCGTGCCCAAAAAGTGCGGAAACAACTTGTCGGCCGCCGCCGTCGCCGACGTGGTATCCGCGGGCAACAGCGTCGAGTGCCGCAAATAGAACGCCAACAACGCCAATCCGGCGGTCGCCAACAGCGACGCCATCGACACGTCCACCACCATGTTGATGATGTAGCTGCGGCGGGCAGCGCCTAGCGACGCGGTCGAAAAGTAACGTTGCAAGACAACCTGGTCCGAGCCATGCGTGCAGATGTGCCAGAAAAAATTATTGAGCAGCGCGGTGACCACGGTGACGCGGGCCGTGAGATCCCACGAAAACAGCACAGGCTGCGTATGTTTCAAGCCATGCTCGTTCGCCGTCCGCCACCAGTCGAGCGGTCCTGTTCCATCGCTCCATACGACATAAAAAATCGCCAAAAGCACGCCCGTCAATAACAGGACGCATTGCAGCACGTCGGTCCAGATTAACGCTTGGATGCCGCCGACGCTGGTGTAAATGGCCGCCACCAGCCCAATCAGCAGAATCCACCAGTAAAGATCGGGGCCGGGCAGCAGCGCCAAATCCGGTCCCTTGACCCGGTCCAGCGCTAACGATGCGGCAAAGATCACCATGCTCATCCACCCGAGCCGCAGCAGCAGGAACAGGCTGGCGCCAAGGAACCGCATCGGATAACTGAATCGCCGCTCGAGATACTCGTAGGCGCTTGTCAGTCGCAACCGCATGAAAAACGGAATCCACAATTTCAGGATCACCGTCGCGGTGAGCGGCAGGGCGAGATAGCCGAGGAAAAAACCGACTCCGTGCTTGATCATCTCGCCCGGCACAGCCAGGTAAGACAAGGTCGAGAAAAGAGTCGCCAGAATGCTCAAACCGACCGCGAACCATGGCATGTGGCGGCCACCGACGAGAAAATCGTCGACGTTGCGTTGCCGCCGCCCAAACCACCAAGCGATGCCAAACGT
>CAIXSC010000337.1 GCA_903921945.1 uncultured Planctomycetaceae bacterium | reverse complement strand
TGGTGGCTGGAATCGAATTCTCGCCGGACGGACTTCATCTCGGCTTCACCTTGGCTCGGCCCGAGGCGCCGGCCGACGCCTACTCGCTGGAACTGGCGACGGGCAAGCTGACGCGCTGGACGTTCAGCGAGGTCGGCGGACTCGATCCGGCCGGCTTCGTGCGGCCCGAACGGATTCAATTCGCTTCGTTCGATGGCCGAATGATTCCGGCCTACTACTACCGCCCGCAAGGCGCCGGTCCCGGCCGCAATGGCCAGGCCGCCAAGTCGCCCGTCCTCATCAACATCCACGGCGGTCCCGAAAGCCAGTACCAGCCGTTGTTTTCCGCCGCCTCGCAGTTCTATGCGAAAGAGCTCGGCTTCGCTGTGATCCATCCGAATGTCCGGGGATCCGCCGGCTATGGCAAAACCTACCTGAAACTCGACAACGCGGAACGCCGCGAAGACAGCGTGAAAGACATCGGCGCGTTGCTCGATTGGATCGCGACCCGCGACGAACTGGACGCTTCACGAGTGGCGGTCTCCGGCGGCTCCTATGGCGGCTACATGGTGCTCGCTTCGCTGACGCACTTCCCCGACCGGATCAAGGCCGGCGTCGATATCGTCGGGATCGCCAACTTCCTCACGTTCCTGGAACGAACAGCGTCCTACCGCGTGGACCTGCGAAGGGCCGAGTACGGTGACGAGCGAGACCCGGCCATGCGAGCCGTGTTCGAACGGATCAGTCCGCTCAACAACGCCGATCGTATCCGCTCGGCACTGCTCGTGATCCACGGCAAGAACGATCCCCGCGTGCCGTTCTTCGAAGCGGAACAGATCGCGTCGAAGGTGCGAGCCAATGGCCGGACGGTCTGGACCGTGTTCGCCGCCAACGAGGGCCACGGCATGGCGAAGAAAGACAACGCCGACTACGCCCGCGCGGTCGAAGCGCTGTTCCTTCGGGAATCGTTGCGATGAAAAGCATCCTATTCCGGGTCGGATCCACGGAGTTGGAAACACGCCACATGAAGTGGTTCATCCAACGGAACAGGCCTTTATGTCGTCGGTGACCGCCCGAGTGATCCGTGGTCGGCACTAGCAAGATCGGTTGCGCGTTCCCCAAAGTCGCTACAGGTTTCATCGTGGGCAAAATCATGGGCCATCTGTCTTTGGTAACGCTAGCCGCGATGGTGATGGTCGCTACCGTTGCCCGGGCCGAACCGCTGACAGTCCACAGCGATTTCGAAGGGGCGTCGGTCAAGGTGGTGAGCATCGACCAAACGGCGCGGGAAATCGCGTTCACGCCTGGCGGCGACGCGGCGCGGGGCTGGCCGTGTTGGTGGTACTTCCGTATCGATGGCGTCGCTCCGGGCGAACCCGTGACTCTGCGACTCCGCGGTTCGACAGCGGTCACCGACAAGCCGAATGCCAAACCGCTGGCGGCCGTTTGGGCCATGCCGAGCGAGGCGACGTGGTCGGCCGACGGAGTCACGTGGCTACGCAGCAGCCCCGGGATGAAAGTGGAAGACGCCATGGTCTACGAACTGCGGCCTTCGACATCCTCGATTTTCGTCGCCTGGGGCCCGCCCTGCACTCCGCGAACCGCGACCGAATGGGTCCGCGAGTGGGCCGCCCGCTCACCGCATGCCAAGGCCGCCGAGCTCTGCCGTTCCCGCGAGGGTCGCGCGGTGCCGATGTTGCACGTGATGGAAGGCGATCGCCCCAGGGAAAAACGATTGGGCGTCTGGGTGCAAGCGCGGCAACACGCCTGGGAGAGCGGTTCGAGTTGGGTCGCGCGCGGTTTCGGCGACTGGCTTACCGGCGATTCGGCCGAGGCGGCATGGCTGCGTCAACATGCCGAGATCTATCTTGTGCCGATCATGGATGTGGACAACACGGCGACCGGCAACGGCGGCAAGGATACGCAGCCCCACGACCATAACCGCGATTGGTCCGATTCGCCTCACTGGAACGAGACAGTGGCCGCCATGGGCAAGGTCAAGGAACTCATCCAGCAAGGCCGCATGGACCTGTTCCTCGACTTGCACAATCCGGCGCCGGGCGACCCCACGTTCTTCTACATTCTTGACCAGGATTCGCAGCCGAGCAGCGCGCTGATTCTACGGGATCGTTTTATCGAGCTCGCTTACGGCCGGATCAGCAAGATCAAGCCGCTGATTCCGATGAGCAACCGGCCGAAAGTCACGGGACCGAACTACCATCCGCTGTGGAAGAACATCAGCGCGAACTGGGTCGCGATGAACGGCAATCCGGCGACCGTTTCGGTCTGCCTGGAAACGATTTGGAACTATAAGAACTGCACGACCGACGGCTACCGCGCGGTGGGCATGAACCTCGCCGCCGCCTCCCAGGATTTCCTTCGCCTTCGCTGACCAAGGAGTTTGAATGGACCGCTCTGCGAACTACTCCGTGCCGTTCGGCCAGAATCGTCCAGTGGCTCGGCGCGACGCGCTCAAGTCCGGGTTGACCGTCTTGGCGGCAACCGCCGCCGCCGCTTGCTCCGGCACCTTCGCAACCGCGCAGGAAACGGCAACCGCGCAGGAAACGGCAACCGCGCAGGAAACGGCAACCGCTCCCAGCAACGCCAGCGGTCCGAACAAGGCAGGCGTGTCCGCCAAGACTGATGATCGACGCGCGTCACCCAAACGCTACGCCATGCGAAAATCGTTCAATCTGTGGGCGTTTCCATACCCC
>CAIXSC010000336.1 GCA_903921945.1 uncultured Planctomycetaceae bacterium | reverse complement strand
CGGCGTTGGAGCTACCGGCACGGTGCCCGATGGGTAAACAGTCGGAGGGATTGAACCGGGTGTCATTCCGGGTGTCGGCGTGGAGGCGGATGCGTTCGTGGGGGGAGTGCTTGGAACCGGCTTCAAGCAACCGGCCGCGAGCAGCAAACTGGTCGCGGCGGCGGCAGTGGACAGAACGCGACGCAGCGTGGCGATGGTTCGGCGGGACGCGCGGTGCATGGAAGCCTCGGAAACAAGAAGAGAGTAGGGATGGAGGGCGTCGATGGGTTACTCGGGAAGCCGCAACTGCCAGGACTGCAACGTATCGAGCGCCGGGACGCGCGTCATATCGTACTGCAGCGGCGTGAGCGTCACGAAACCTTTCGCGAGTGCGGAGAGATCGGTTTCGTGTTCGGCGGCGCGGGGCGGCGGATCGTTGGTCGCCCAATAGTAGGTGCGGCCGCGGGGATCTTTGCGTTTGATGAAATGTTCGCCGTAGCGCTGGACGCCCATCGGGACCACGGCGAGTCCCTTCGGTTCGTGCATTGCCTTGGTGGGGAAGTTCAGGTTGTACAGCTCCGGCTGCGGGCCCTTCCGCGCGAGAATCTGAGCGATGATGCCGCGAGCTTGCTGGGCACACCGGTCGAAGGCGGCGTGCTCGTTGAATTCCAACGACACGGCGATGCTGGTGATGCCGAAGAAGGCGCCCTCGATCGCGGCGGCGACGGTGCCGGAGTAGAGCACGTTGATGCCGGCGTTCAAGCCGCCGTTGATGCCGCTGACGACCAAGTCGGGCCGCCGTTCGCAGAATTCGAACACACCGATTTTCACGCAGTCGGCCGGGCTGCCTTCGACGGCCCAACCGCGGCGGCGATCGCCCGCGAAAACTTCTTTGCAGACAAGGGGCCGGAGGAAGGTGATCGAATGCCCGACCCCGCTCTGCTCGGTCGCGGGGGCCACGACGACGACATCGCCGATTTGCCGCAGTTCGGTTTCCAGGGCGGCGAGTCCCGGAGCGTAGATGCCGTCGTCATTGGTCAGCAGGATCAGCACGCGGTTGGCCTCCGTTTTCGAATGGATGATAGCGGCGTAGCGGGCAGGGCGGGGAGTGGGCTACTGGGCACCGCCGCGCGCTCCCCGGTATAATGCCGCGCTTTTCCGGTCCGTCCTGGGGACGAGAGGAGCGCCGTTTCATGTCCAGTCCCGACCGCACGGCGGGCCGCACATCGGTGTCGGCCGCCGACGAGCGGATTCTGATTCTCGATTTCGGCTCGCAGTACGCTCAATTGATTGCTCGGCGGGTCCGCGAGCAAAACGTGTACTGCGAGATTGTGCGCCACGACATCTCGCTCGAGGCCGTTCGCCGCCGGCAGCCGGCCGGAATCATCCTTTCCGGCGGACCGTCCAGCGTGTACGAGCCGAAGGCACCGCGGTGTGATCCGGGGTTGTTCCACCTGGGCGTGCCGGTGCTGGGCATCTGCTACGGCATGCAGCTAGCCTGCGACACGCTAGGCGGCCGCGTGGAAAGCGCGCCGGCCCGGGAATATGGCCGGGCTCGCTGCGACATCGATTCCGACGCCGATCTGTTCGCGGGTTTGCCGGGGCATCTGGATGTTTGGATGAGCCACGGCGATCAAGTGACGCGTGTCTCGGATGACTTCGCGCCGCTGGCTCACACGGCCACCTGTCCGATCACGGCGGTGCGGCATCGCTCGCTACCCGTGTTTGGTTTGCAGTTCCACCCCGAGGTGACGCATACGCCGCTGGGCAGCACGATCCTGCACAATTTCCTCACGACGATTTGCGGTTGCCAGGGACGCTGGCGACTCGGCGATTTCGCCCGCGAAACGATCGAGCGGATGCGGGAGCGGATCGGCAACGGGCGGGTGATTTGCGGACTCTCGGGCGGTGTCGATTCGGCCGTGACCGCCGCGTTGCTGTATCAAGCGATCGGTCCCCGGCTGTCGTGCATCCTCGTGGACAACGGCTTGTTGCGGAAGGACGAAGAGGCGGCCGTATTGGCCGAGTTCACGCATCACTTCAAGGCCGACCTGCATGTCGTGCGGGCCGAGGAGCGGTTTCTCAGCACGCTGGCCGGCGTCACCGATCCGCAGGAAAAACGCCGCCGCATCGGCCACGCGTTCATCGACTGCTTCAAGGAGGAAGCGAAGAAGATCCAGGGCGTCGAGTTCCTCGCGCAAGGCACGCTCTACCCGGACGTCATTGAAAGTGGCGCCGCGCCCGACGGACCGGCGGCGACGATCAAACTGCACCATAACGTCGGTGGCTTGCCGGCCGAACTGGGGTTCGAACTGGTCGAGCCGCTGCGGGATTTGTTCAAGGACGAAGTCCGGCGTCTCGGGTTGGAATTGGGATTGTCCGAGGATCTCGTGTGGCGCCATCCATTCCCCGGACCTGGCTTAGCCGTCCGTTGCCTGGGCGAAATCACCAAGCCGCGGTTGGAGATCCTCAGGGCGGCCGACGAGATCGTCGTGTCGGAAATCAAGGCGGCCGGCTTGTACCGCCAAACGGCCCAGGCCTTCGTCGTGCTCTTGCCCGTGCGGTCGGTTGGCGTCATGGGCGACGCGCGCACCTACGACGAGGCGGTCGCCGTGCGCTGCGTGAACACCGACGACTTCATGACCGCCGATTGGTCGCGGTTGCCCTACGACCTCTTGGCACGCATTTCCACCCGCATTATCAACGAAGTGAAGGGTGTGAATCGCGTTTGCTACGATATCAGTTCGAAGCCGCCCGCCACGATTGAATGGGAATGACATGGGACAGCAGTACATTTTCACGATGGAGCGGCTGCTGAAGAAGCACGGCCAACGCGAGGTGTTGAAGAACATCTGGCTGGCCTTCTATCCGGGGGCCAAGATCGGCGTCCTCGGCCGCAACGGTTCGGGCAAGAGCACGCTGTTGCGGATCATGGCCGGCCTCGACAACGATTTCGACGGCGTCGCCCGCCTCACCGATGGTTTCACCCGCGGCTACCTCTCCCAAGAACCGCAGCTCGATCCGAAGCTCGACGTTTGGGGGAACGTCTGCCAAGCGGTCAAGCCGCGCCGCCAACTGCTCGACCGGTACCACGAAATCAGCGGGTTGCTCGCTGAGCCGCTGCCGGAAGACAAGATGGAAAAGCTGTGCGACGAGATGTCGCGGCTGCAGGATCGGATCGAAGCGACGAACACTTGGAATCTCGACCACGAAATCGAAGTCGCGATGGAGGTGATGAACCTTCCGGACAAAGACGCCGACGTCACGAAGCTCTCCGGCGGCGAGCGTCGCCGCGTGGCCCTCTGCAAACTCTTGCTCGAACGCCCCGACCTGTTGTTGCTCGATGAGCCCACCAACCACTTGGACGCCGAGGCTGTCGCGTGGCTTGAACGCCATCTCGCGGAATACCAGGGCACGGTGGTCGCCGTGACCCACGACCGCTACTTCCTCGACAATGTCGCGAAATGGATCCTCGAACTCGATCGGGGCCAGGGCATTCCTTGGGAGGGCAATTATTCGTCGTGGCTGCAGCAGAAACGTGAACGGCTCGAACGCGAGGAAAAGTCCCAGCTCGCTCGCCAAAAAACGCTCGATCGCGAACTCGAATGGGTCCGCATGGCGCCACGCGCCCGACAAGCGAAGAACAAGGCGCGTTTGAAGGCCTACGAAACGCTGGCCGCCCAGCGGTTCGAAGAGCGACCCGACGAGTTTGAAATCCAGATCCCACCGGGCAAGCACTTGGGGGAACTGGTCGTCGAAGCCCAAAACGTCACGAAAGCCTACGGCGAAAACTTGCTGGTCGACAACCTTTCGTTCCGCTTGCCGGCGGGTGGAATCGTCGGCGTCATCGGCCCCAACGGCGCCGGAAAGACGACGCTGTTTCGCATGATGATCGGCCAGGAAAAGCCGGACGGCGGGACGCTCCGCGTCGGGCCGACCGTCGAATTCGGCTACGTCGACCAGAATCGCGACGCGCTCGATCCGAACAAGACGGTTTTCGAGGAGATCTCCGGCGGGCTCGATCAACTGGAAATGGGCGGCCGCAAGGTGAATTCGCGGGCCTTTGTCTCGCGGTTCAACTTCCGCGGCACCGATCAGGAAAAGAAAGTCGGCGTGCTCTCCGGCGGCGAACGCAATCGCGTGCATCTGGCGAAACTGCTGCGGCGCGGCTCCAATGTGCTGCTCTTGGACGAGCCGACCAACGACCTCGATGTCGACACGCTGCGGGCGCTCGAGGAAGCGATCCTGAATTACGCGGGTTGCGTGGTCGTCATCAGCCACGATCGCTGGTTTCTCGATCGGCTGGCTACGCATATTCTGGCATTCGAAGGCGACGCCTACGTACACTGGTGCGAAGGCAATTTCCAAACTTATGAAGAACAGCGCAAGGAGCGTCTCGGGATCGCCGCCGACGAGCCGCGCCGGTTCCGCTACAAAAAACTGCTACGGTCCTAATCGCCGCGCCGCTAGGGCGCTCTAGCGCCGAGCGCCTCTCACTCGCGACCACTTCCAACTATCTTTTTTCGTGGAGTTTTCCTCGTCATGACGGTTCTACATTCAGGCACGTCAAAAGCGTACTCGAACAATTTTGGCATCGCGTTCCAAAACTCGCCGCCTTCTGCCAAGCCGTCTTCCAAGGCGACTTCCAAGCCGGCCGCCAAGGCGAAGAGCGGCGGTGGGGCGTCGAAGGCCACGGCCAAAGGCGCATCGAAGGCGTCCAAGAGCGAAACCAAGCCTGCGGTGAAGGCGTCCGCGAAAGCGGCCACCAAGTCAGTCCCCAAAGCGAGCGGCAAGCGAGCGAAGGGGTAGTTGCTGGTTGCTAGTTGCTAGTTGCTAGTTGCTAGTTGCTAGTTGCTAGTTGCTAGTTGCTAGTTGCTAGTTGCTAGTTGCTAGTTGCTAGTTGCTAGTGGGTAGTGGGTAGTGGGTAGTGGGTAGTGGGTAGTGGGTAGTGGGTAGTGGG
>CAIXSC010000335.1 GCA_903921945.1 uncultured Planctomycetaceae bacterium | reverse complement strand
GCGCGAAGCTGACCGCCGAATGGCTCGGGCATGTCTTCAACAACGGAGCCAAGGACCGACCGTACATGTTCACGCGGATGCCGAAATTCGGCACCGCCAATGTCGGCCACTTGGTGGCGACGTTCGCGGCCGCCGATCCCGAGCCCGCCTATCGTCGTCCCGCAGTGGCGGTAACACCGGGCGCGTTGAAGGCAACCGGCCGGAAACTTGTCGGCGCACAGGGCTTTTCCTGCATCAAATGCCACACCTGGGGAAATATTCCGGCCACCGGCATCCAATCGATCGGTATGACCACGATGGCTCGACGGCTTCGCGAACCATGGTTCCACGCCTACTTGCTCGACCCGCCCTCGTTCCGTCCCGGCACCCGCATGCCGTCCGCGTGGCCGATGGGACAAACGTTGCTGCCCAATGTGTTGAACGGCGACACCCAACAACAGATCCACTCGGTGTGGTCGTTCCTCTCTGACGGAGATAAAGCGGCCGTGCCACTCGGCCTGGGCCGCGATCCGATCGAGTTGATCGCCGACACCGAACCGGTGATGTACCGCAACTTCATCGAAGGCGCGGGTCCGCGAGCGATTGGCGTTGGCTACCCGCAGAAGGTGAATCTGGCCTTTGACGCGAACGACTTGCGATTGGCGATCGTCTGGCAAGGCGCCTTCATCGACGCCACACGCCACTGGACCGATCGCGGCGTCGGCTTTCAGGGCCCTCTAGGCGACAACGTGCTGAAGCTCTCCAGCGGCGTGTCGTTCGCTACCCTGGAAAACCCCGATGCGACTTGGCCAAGCCAACCTGCGAGGGAACTCGGCGCAAAGTTCCGCGGCTATCGGTTAAACGCCGCCCGCGAACCGGTGTTCAGTTACGAGATTGCCGGACTGCGGATCGAAGATCACCCGCGGCCGATCGCCGCCACCGCCTCCGAGAGCGCCCGATTCGTACGAACGCTCGTTGCGACTCGCCTGGAACCGCCTGCTGACGGCGCTCGGACTTGGTTCCGCGCGGCCGCCGGAAACAAGATCGAACCGATCGCCGGCGGCGGCTTCCTGATTGACGGACAATGGCGAGTGAAAGTTGCCGTCGCGAACGAATCGGCGGTTGTGCGGACCCGCGGCAACCAGAACGAATTGCTAATCCCCGTCCCGGCCGCAGGCACGCCAGTGACGATCGTCCAAGAACTGCAATGGTAGCCCGCTTCGGGTACGACCGCCGCGCGTGGTTCGCCACGCGTGGCGGGCCGGATGCCCGGCCCCCGCTTCGACTCGCCACCCCAGCCCTTCTCACTCGGGAATTTTCATAGATGTCGCTTCGCCAAGCCCCAACTTCCCCAGACAACGTCGGCGCCCAACTCCGCCAGAGTGATGGCCGGAATAACGGCCGGAATAACGGCCAGATCGATCGCCAGCTTGGCCGCCAGCTCGGCAGCGGCTTGCAGCGCTCGGTCCGGTGTGTCGACCTCGCGACCTCCACCGAGCTCCAAGGACTCGTCGAACCACCAGTGGCTCGACCGCTTCCATGCAACGCGCTGACGGGCCACGCGTTCCGACAGCTATTTGTCGTGATGGCGACGCTCGCGGCGTTCACGGCGTTCGTTGTTGCGCTAGCGGGCGTTGAGCCGGTCGTCGGGCAAGAGCCGGCCAAACCGGTGTCGCCGCCGAAGGAAGAGGATTACTACCGGATTGTCGGTTTGCCGATTCCGGAGGGCGTGGTTCTCGAAGCGGGCGGCCTCGAGCTGATGCCCGAGAATCGCTTGGCCGTATCGTCACGACGCGGCGAGATTTGGGTGGTCGACCGTCCGGACGCGGAAAAGCCCGAAGAGGTGAAATTCACGCGATTCGCGTCGGGGTTGCATGAAGTGCTGGGGCTCGCTTATCGCAACGGATGGCTTTACGCGACCCAACGGTGCGAAGTCTCGCGTTTGAAAGATCTGGATGGCGATGGGCAAGCCGAACTGTTCGAGACGGTGAGCGACGGCTGGGAAATCAATGGCGATTACCACGAGTACGCCTTTGGATCGAAGTTTGACCGCGATGGGAACTTGTGGGTCGTTCTCTGCTTGACGGGGTCGTTTAGCAGCGATGTGAAGTTCCGTGGCTGGTGCCTGCGGATCGGCCCGGACGGAAAGGCGATTCCGACGGTCAGCGGCCTGCGCTCGCCGGGCGGAGTCGGCACGAATCTTGTTGGCGACATGTTCTACACCGACAATCAAGGGCCTTGGAACGGCACGTGCAGCCTGAAGGCGTTGACGCCTGGCACCTTTGTCGGCCACCCCGGTGGCAATCGCTGGTACGACCTCGCACCGAACATGGGCAAGCGGCCCGCGGACCCGAAATCGGGCAGCCGCATGGCCGAGGAAGCCGCGCGAATCCCTGAACTTGTGCCGCCCGCTGTCTACTTCCCTTACGGAAAGATGGGGCAATCGGCGAGCGGTATTGTTTGCGATACGACACGGGGGAAATTTGGTCCGTTCGCCGGCCAGCTCTTCGTCGGCGATCAGACGCACAGCACCGTGATGCGAGTGGTGCTGGAAAAGGTCAACGGCCGCTACCAAGGCGCGTGCATTCCGTTCAAGGCCGGTTTCGGCTCGGGGAGCCTGTCCTTGCTGATGTCGCCGGAAGGCCAACTGTACGTGGGTGGCACGAATCGTGGATGGGGTTCCCGCGGTCCGAAACCGTTCGCCCTGGAGCGGCTGGCGTGGACCGGCAAAGTTCCGTTCGAAATCCACGAAATGCGGGCCCAGCCGGACGGCTTCGAACTGACTTTCACGCAGCCGGTCGACATGAAGACGGCCGCCGACCCGGCCTCTTATAAAATGTCCACCTACACGTATATTTATCACTCCAACTACGGCAGCCCTGAGGTGGACGGCACGGCGCCGTCGATCGTCAGCGCCAAGGTGGATCCCTCGGGGAAAAGCGTGCGGCTGGTCATCGACAAGCCGCAAGTCGGCCATGTGCACGAATTGCATCTGGATGGCGTCCGCAACCGGGACGGCCTGCCGCTGCTCCATCCAGTCGCTTACTACACGCTGAATTACCTTCCGTAACATGTTTAAAAAAGAGTGCCACATCATCCCTCGCGACTGCCCGGCCGTTGGCTTGCGTCTCGATCGCGTGATCCAAGGGATGTGCGGCTTGCCGCGAGCGCAAGTTGTCGGAATGTTCGACCATGGCTGCGTCCACGTGAACGGCTGCCTGAGTGTTTTTCCCGGCCAGAAGGTGCTCACCGGAGACAAAATCGAACTGACCTACGAGTTGGGACGCGGTTATCCGACGCGGCCGCCGCGACGTCGGCAGTACGGTTTCGATCCCGTGTTTGAAGACCGCTATCTGTTGGTGGTGCAAAAGCCGGCCGGACTCTTAACCGTTCCCACTCGACGCGACGACAGCGACACGCTCGTCGCGCGTGTCGCTCGGTATGTTCGCGACACGACGGGCGACCGCGAGGTATTCCACGCGCATCGCTTGGATCGCGAAGTGTCTGGACTGCTGGTCTTTGGCCGCACCGAGCCACTGGCCGCCGCGCTCCGCGATCAGTTCGCGGCCAACAAGCCCGAGCGGATCTATATGGCGTTGGTGGCGGGAACACTCGCGCCGGGCGAACCGATCGGAACGTCCGGCACCTTTTCCTCGTTGCTGGCCACCGATTCCGATCTCAATCGCTTTTCGACCGAGGACGAATCGATCGGGCAGCGAGCGGTGACGCATTACCGCGTGCTCCGTCGCTTTCCCGATGCCACACTCGTGCAAATCTGGTTGGAAACCGGCCGACGCAATCAGATTCGCGTTCACTTCGCCGAATCGGGCCATCCAGTACTGGGGGACCGACGCTACGAACCAGCGCGTGCCCGGCATGCTCTTTGGCCGTTTCCTCGCGTCGCGCTCCACGCCAAACAGTTGGGCTTTGTCCATCCGGTGTCGCGCAAACTGCTGAAGTTCACGTCGCCGTTGCCTGCCGAGATGGATCATTTTCTGGCGGCGATGGCCGCGCGGTAGCCGCGCCACTTTCGCTTCCTAAATCGTTTCTGCTATAGTCTTTGGTCCACGTTGGTCCGATCGCGTTCCACTTTCCGTAGCGGCCGTCGTTCCCGGCCGTCTCGCACGATCGCCTCGTCCGACCACCCACGTCGGGGAACTC
>CAIXSC010000334.1 GCA_903921945.1 uncultured Planctomycetaceae bacterium | reverse complement strand
GTGTGGATGTTGAAGCGGATTCTGGACGATCCGCCGCCGCCACCGCCGCCGAACGTTCCACAGGTCGATCTGGCGGACCCGGAGATCCTGAAGATGACGCTCAAGGAGCGGATCGCGGACCATCGGAACAAAGCGGCCTGTATTTCCTGCCATTCCCGGATCGACCCGTGGGGGATCGCGTTCGAAAACTACGACGCGCTTGGGGCGTTTCGAACCTCGATCAAAAACCAGCCGGTCGACGCGACGGCGGAACTGTACAACCATCAAACCTTGGCGGGAATCGATGGGCTCAAGCAGTACCTGCTGGCCGACCGACAAGACCAATTCGCCAGCGCGATCACGCGGAAGTTGACGGCGTATGCCCTCGGGCGGCCGCTGACCTTCGCCGACCGGGCCGATTTGGAGACCTTGACCGCCGAGTTTCGGCGAAGCAACGATGGTCTTGGCGACCTCGTGAAGCTGATTGCCCGTAGCCACCTTTTCAACGCGAAGTAAGCGAACCAGACGCTAGGAAACCGATCATGAACCCCAAGTCTATGCAGCTAGGTCGTCGGACGTTCTTGCGCGGAGCCGGTTTGGCGCTCGCGTTGCCGTGGTTGGAATCGTTCTCGGTCGCCGCGCCGACCGCGACCGACGTGCCGCGGCGGTTCTTGAGCGTCTACCATCCGGACGGCGTGGGGTTGCCGTTGAAATCGGATCCGGCGTGGAAGGACTGGAGCTGGTTCCCGCGCGGCGGCGAGAAGGACTTCGAGCTGACGAAAGTGCTCGACGTGCTCGAACCGCTTCGCAGCGAGATCACGATTTACTCGGGGTTGTCGCATCCGGCGGCGCGGAACGTGCATGGCCATTCGAACGCCGACCAGTATTTAACCGCCGCGCCGATTGGCGGGCACGGTCCGTATAAGAACACGATTTCGCTGGACCAAGTGATCGCCGAGCATATCGGCGAGTCGACGCGGCATGCGTCGTTGGTGCTGTCGACGAACGGCGGCGTTGGCGGTCCGCGTGGCGCGCAGACTCAGTCGTTCAATCGCGAAGGCCGGCCGATTCCGGCGATGAACAAGCCGAAGCAGATCTTCGACATGTTGTTCGTGACCAGCGGCAAAGACGCGGCGGAACGGCTGGCGCGGAGCAAGAGCGCGCTCGACCTACTTATTGAAAACACGCGTTCGCTGGGACGGCAACTGTCCGGCCGCGATCAAGAGACGCTGAAGCAGTACTTGGACGCGGTCCGCGACACGGAACTGAAGTTGGCGAAGGCGCAGCGGTGGATCGAGACGCCGGCGCCGGTGGTGGACACCCGCAATCTGCATTTGGATGCCGAGCCGAAAGAGGCGCGGCTGTACTTCCAGACGATGTACGAGCTGATTTACTTGGCGTTCCTGAGCGATTCGACGCGGGTCGCGACGTTCCAGTTGGGGCGTGAGAACGGCGAGGGGCCGCATGATTTGCTCTCGCAGGCCGTAGGTTTGGGCGGCGCGCACGGGTTGACGCACGAGGTGAAGCGGCCGGGCGGCTGGCAGAACCTGGGAACGTACAATCGGTATCAAGCCGAGGAATTCGGTCGATTCGCGAAGCGGCTCCGGGAGACGCCCGAGCCGACGGGTCAGGGGAATATGCTCGACAACACATTCGCGATGCACGGGTCGGCGTCGAGCAGTTTCCATTTGTCGCGCAATTACCCGATCATTTCGGCGGGCGGCAAGAACCTCGGGTTTGCAAACGGCCGTTACCTGAAGTTTGGCAAAGGCAACGAGGACAACCAAGCTGGCGCC
>CAIXSC010000333.1 GCA_903921945.1 uncultured Planctomycetaceae bacterium | reverse complement strand
TGGTGGCTGTATCGCGCCGAGCGTCGACGATGGCAACGCTGGTCGGGGCGATGCGCTCTAGCCCTGCGGGCTTCGCTTTGGCTCGGCCTCGGACTATTGCTGCTCGGTCCGGCCTGGGTGCGGGTCGAGGAACGCGAACACAAGCCGCCACTGGTCGTGCTTCGCGATGTTTCCAACTCGATGGGCATTGTCGACGAATCTTCTCCGAACGGCTCGCGCGGGTCGCGCGCGGACGCGGCACAGGCGCGGATGGACGATGACGCGTGGCGGCTGTGGCGTGCTCTGGGACAACGAACCGCGCCCCGTGTCGCGGACTTTTCCGCGACAGCTCGCTGGCTGCCGCGAACAGGCCAAACGCCCGACGACACGAATACCGCGTTCCAGACCACCGTGGTCCCGACAGATGCCGCCTTGGCGCCGCCGTGGTCGTCGTGGCCCGTCGACGGACGCGACACGGAACTCGGACGCGCGATCCGCGATGCGTTGGCCGGCGAGCCGCCCGCAGCCATCGTCTTGTTCACGGACGGCCAACATACCGGCGTGGATGATCCTCGGGAGGCGGCGCGAGCGGCTGGCGACCAGCAAGTGCCGCTCCTGGTCGTTGGCCTGGGGGAAGCGACCCGTCCCCGGTCATCGCGAGTCGCCGGCGTTTATGCGCCGCCCAGGGTGTGGAAGGACGAACCGTTCGAAATCGAGGCGGTACTGGCGGCGTTTGATGTATCCGCCACGTCGTTGCGCGTGTCGCTGTGGGAACGCCGGTTGGATGGCGCTCGTTCCACCAACGGTTCGACTCCGGTGGAGGCAGTGCGGATCGAGACGGCCGATGTGCCCATCGCCGCCGGTTCAACGCCGCAACGTCATCTCTTTCGCCTGAAACGCGGTGAAACGGGGCAGTACGAATACCTAGTGCGGCTCGAGCCGTTGACTGGCGAAGCGGATTTGACCGACAACGAACAGGCGACCCCGCCCGTGACGGTCGCGGAACGGGAACCGCTACGGGTGCTGGCGATCGCGGGCGAACCGACGTGGGAATACTTGCAAGTTGAACGATGGCTGGCTCGCGATGAATCACTGCGTTCCAGTTGTTGGTTGCAAGCGGCTGAAGGGGAACGGCCGGGCTCGGGCACACAGCCGATCGATCGCCTGCCGCAGTCGGCCGAGGAATTGCTCGAATATGACGTTTTGCTGCTGTTCGACCCCGACCCCGCGCGGTTGGGCCCCGAGTGGGAAGAATGGATCCGACGGTTTGCGGCCGAACACGCCGGCGGACTGCTGTACCAACCGGGACCGCGGTTTGGCGCCGAGTGGAGTTCGGGGCCGCCCGGGCTTGGGTTGCGGGAGCTATGGCCTGTGGAATTCGCGCCCGCGGCGACACTGGAAGTCGCCGCGCGTTCCGGTCCCGAATTGCGTGGCTGGCCGGTCGAACCACGACCGTCCGAGCGGGATCATCCGCTCCTCCGCGCACTCGCGGGTGGCAGTGACTCGTTGCCAAGCTGGGATGTGTATTGGACGTTTCCAGCAGTGAAGGCGCGGCCGACCGGCCGAGTGCTGCTGGAACACTCCGATCCGGCGACGCGAACCGCCGCTGGCCCGCGTCCGCTGTTGGTCGTTGGTCGCTACGGGGCGGCGCAAGTCGCCTATCTTGGATTCCCCGGAACCTGGCGGGCCCCCGAACGGGCCGGCCGCGATTCGGCCCGCGGACCGTTCTGGTCGGCACTCATCCGGCTTCTCG
>CAIXSC010000332.1 GCA_903921945.1 uncultured Planctomycetaceae bacterium | reverse complement strand
TACCCGCTGGAAGATCCGCGAATCCGCACGCTCTGGGTGCTCTCCAAGCCCTGGGAGTTCCGCTGCCCGTGGGGCGTGAAAGCCTGGATGCCCTCCGAGGTCGCGTAGCGACAACCGACGATTACGGGGCGTGACATCTAGCGATCGCCGCGGCAAAGTAACGCGGCGCGATCCAAAGCTCGACCTTCGTTTCGCGCCTTCAACTTTGGGCCGCACCGACTTCTGTGTCGATGCGGTTCACGGCTTGCTGCGACCATTTGTCCCCGGTATCGCAAATTCCGGCCGGAGGCGAAGGAGTAAAAGGCTCGCCAAAAATGGATACGTTCAACCCTCGCGTCGTTCCTTCTCACCTGAACGGCCAAAAGCCCGCAGCGGGCGAGCTTCACAATCGTCGCGCCGCCGCGAAACCCTCGTTATGGGCTCGGGACGGAGAGTCGCTCGCCGTCCTTGATTCCGGGCCGGACGCGGGGCGGTTAGCCTTGGGTGAAATCGGGCAACCGCACGATTTGGCCGCCTTGCAGCGCCGATTCGTGCGCGCAAATGCCGACGCATGTCCAGTTGGCGGATTGCACCGCGTTGGGCCATGGATCGCGATTGTCGCGCAGGGCGCTGATGAATTCATTGACCAAGTGCGGGTGCGAACCGCCGTGGCCGCCGCCCTGGATGAACGAGAGATGGTCCGCGTCCTGGATCGAACGCGTAAACTTCCGGATCGGCTCCGGCAGCAGGTGGGCGAAATCGGGAACCTCGATTTTCGACGGAATCTCCGGTTCAGGCTTCTTCGCCGTGTGAATCACGTGCGGCTCGTGCTCCACCAAGCTCCACTCGAAGCTCTTCTTGGTTCCATACACATCAAAGCTCTCGCGGTATTGGCGCGCGACATCGTATAGAAAACGCCAAATGTGCGCGGTGAGCTCGCGGTCCTTGAACTTGATATGGCACGATTCCACCGCGAAGCGGTTGCCCGACTTCTGCTGGATATCCGGCCGCACCACTCCCGAGCCGAAGCACGACACATATTCGGCGATGCCGTTGACCAGTCCCAAGCAGGGACTGACGACGTGCGTGGCATAGTGCATGGGGATCATCTTTTCCCAATAGGCGGGCCAACCATCCATGTCCTGCGGATGCGAGGCGGCCAAATGCTGGATCTCGCCCAGTTCGCCTCGCTGGTATAAATCCTTAATGAACAGAAACTCGCGGCTGTACACCACCGTCTCCGCCATCATGTACTTCAGGCCGGTCTGTTTCACGAGCTCACAGATTTGCCGGCATTCCTCGATGGTCGTCGCCATCGGCACCGTACACATGACGTGCTTGCCCGCCTTGAGCGCTTCGAGCGACATCCAGGCGTGGTCGGGAATCGGGCTATTGATATGAACGAAATCGACCTCGGGGTCTTTGAGCACGGCGTGGAAGTCGGTGTACCGCGCGCCGATGCCGAACCGGTCGCCGATCATATCCAGATGCTCTTTGTTCCGCTGGCAAATCGCGTGGACATGCGCGTCCGGATGCGCTTGATAGATCGGAATGAACTCGGCTCCGAATCCCAGGCCGATCATGGCGACTTTGATGGGCTTGCCCATGGGTGCGACTCCTGCATGCTACGGAAGTGGAAAAGATCGATATTCTTAGAGCCCGAAGGAGGAACCGCAAGACGGGCGGAGAGGCTCAGCCAGCCACCTGGGCCAAGACGTACGGGCCTTTGGGAATGACGGCGATCGTGGCGCTGGGACCGTATTCCGCCAGCGACTCGGCGACCGCCGCTTCCACGCTCGCGGTCGACTCGACGAACAGCCCGTCGATCGTCGATCGCGGCAGGCCATCCGTGACGATTTTCACACGGCATTTGCGGCGGACCTTCGCCAACTCCTCCAGTTGCCACTGGTCCATCACGAAGTAGTCGCGGCCGAGAATGCGTTGGAGGAACTCGTCGAGCGAACGGTGTTCGCGGAATAGCTGCTGGAACTGCGGGCTGCCGATCCCTTCGGACATGCTGGCGGCCAGGATGATTGTGCCACCCTCCTTGACGATCGGAAGGGCGCCGGTCATCCCTTTCACCGACTGGTAGAAGGTCGTGTCGAGCGGATAGCCGGCCCCGCAGGTCACCACGATGTCGACCGGGGCGTCGACCGTGTCGCGGACCACACCCCGCACGAATTCGACCCCTTCCTCGAACGCGGCGATCATGTCACCCGCGACAAACTTCAGCGGCCGCCGCTCGGCATCGATCACCACGTTGACGATGAAATCGCAGCCCGCCTTCCGCCCGATCCAGGTGTTTTCCTCGTGAACCGGATTGCCAACGAGGATCCCGCAGTCGGCTTTGGGGTGTTCGAGAAACGCCGGGCTATGCCACACCTTCACGGTTTCCAAAGCGGCGATGCCGGGACAGATCAGCTTTCTTCCGCCCGAGTAGCCGGCCATCAGATGGGGCTCGATCAACCCCGTCGTGATCTTCAAATCGGCGTTGACGTATCGCGAATCAATCCAGATCGGAACGCCGCGAGGGCTCTCGCCCAGATAGGTATGGTCGGCAAGCCGTTGGCCGTCGTGATTTTCAATCCGGTACGCACCGGCGATCTCCGGCCCGACCATTTCGATCAGCTCGTCGGGCGTGTTCGGGCGATGAAGCCCGGTGGCGACTAGGATTAGAATCCGCTCGCGCGGGATTCCCGCCGCTTCCAACGTCGCGAGCACGGGGCGCAAGATCCGTTCGTTGGGAACGGGTCGCGTGATGTCGCAGATCAGAATGCAGGCGTCGCGACGCCCGCGAGCCAACTCGACGAGCGACGGTGTGCCGGTTGGCTGCGTTAGGACCGAGGCGAGCACACCGTCAGGATCAGGAAGTGGAACAGCGTTCTTGTAAGCCAACCTGCGGACCACCCGGTCCGTAGGCAGCTCGACTTCCAGGCCCGTTCGGCCGTACTCAAGACGAACGCGCACGGCGACGTTACTTCTTGGCGGCCGGTTTGGCGGCAGCGGCGGGCTTCGCAGCACCAGCAGCCGGCTTGGCGCCAGCGGCGGCCGGCTTGGCACCAGCGGCCGGCTTCGCAGCCCCCTTGGCACCGCCCTTCTTGGCGTCGGCCTCGCCTTCTTCCTTCTTTTCTTTCTTCTTCTTCTTGAGCGACAGCTTCATCACCCGTACCTTGGGGAGGCCGAGAATGCTCGATCCATCCTTCCAACGTTCGGCTTCCTTCAGCTTTTCGAGCCGTTCGCCGCGCTTCAGCACGTTGCGGACGCCGCCCGAGCCCTTCTTAATTCTCAACGTTTTATCGATCGTCATGGCACATCCCTTTTGTCTTTGGCAAGTCGCGAAGTATACGGCGGAAAGGCCGGCGGAGCAACGGGAAACGCAAAAACGCCCCGCCCCGGCGGCCCCTCCCCGGGACTACCAGCGACAACGCGGCCGCCTCGCCCCCCTCACGATCGCTCTATCCCGCTTCATCGGCACGCTACTGCTTGCGTTCTTTAGCGCCGGCCCGCCTTCGCGACCGGTCCAAGCTCAACCAACCGCTCAGCCAACCGCTCAACCTGCTGCCCAACCAATCGCTCAGCCAACCGCCCAACCTGCCGCCCCTTCGTGGCCGCGATTTAACGGCCGCGACCTTGGTGGTTGGCGAGTGGTCGACAAACATTTTTTTGCCCAACGCGGCCGAGTGGAATGGCGGGACGGCGCCGTGGTGCTCGACGCCGGCAAACCGGGCACCGCGATCGCTTGGACCGGGGACACCCCTCAACAAAACTACGAGCTCCGTTGCGAGGCCAAACGGATCGACGGCGATGATTTTTTCTTCGGCCTTACCTTTCCGGTCGGCAAGCAACATTGCACGCTTATCCTCGGTGGATGGGGCGGTGGAACGACCGGACTGAGCAACATTGACGACTACTCGGCGGTGGAAAACGAAACCACCGACTACGTCCCGTTTGAAAACGGCCGCTGGTACCACGTCCGGCTCCGCGTTGAACCGGCACGCATTCAAGCCTGGGTCGACGACAAACGGATCATCGATTTGCCGGCTGCTGACAAGCGGTTTTCAATTTGGTGGGAACAGGAGCCGGTCCGGCCGCTCGGAATCGCGACCTGGAATACTCGCGCCGCCCTCCGAAATCTGCAAGTGACCCGTTTTCCCGAGCCATCGAAGGCAGCGGACCCGCCGGAGAAATCACCCCTGCCTCCGAAATCCGCCCCGGCCGAGAAAGTGGCCCTTCCCGGGCAACCGGCCCCGACCGAGCAACCGGGCGCCAGTGCGCAGCGCCGGCAGACCGCCGCGGAGGTGGAATTCTTCGAGCAACGCATTCGACCTGTGCTCGCTGAGCGTTGCTATGGTTGCCATTCCGCGAAAGTCGCCGCGCCGAAAGGCGGCCTGCGACTCGACCACCGCGCGGCGATTGTCCGCGGCGGCGATTCGGGTCCCGCGATCGATCTCGACCAACCTGCCGCAAGCCTTTTGCTCGAAGCCATTCGGTATTCAGGCTCGGTTTCGGAAATGCCGCCGGACGGCAAGCTGTCCGTGGCCGTCGTTGCCGATTTCCAACGCTGGATCGAACGCGGTGCCGTATTTCCTGGGGCGGACGCTGGTCCCGACACCACAACCGATACGGCGACGGACACGGCAACCGAGTCCGGCCCGTCGCGGCCGCGGTCGGTCAACATCGCGGCGGGTCGCCGGTTCTGGTCGTTCCAGCCGCTCGCGCCCCGGCCGTTACCGCAACTGCGACCGCAAGTATTGTCGCCCGTGTCGCCGACTTCGCCTGGGTCGCTCACATCGCCCGTGTCACCGACATCGCCCGTGTCACCGACATCGCCCGTGTCGCCGACGTCGTCCGTGTCGCCGCAACCGCCTCGCAACCGGATCGACCCGTTCGTGCTCGAAGCGCTTTCGCGCCAGGGGCTCGAGCCTGCGGCAGAGGCCGCGCCGCGCACCTTGCTCCGCCGCCTCTCCTTGGATCTGCGCGGCTTGCCACCGACCGTCGATGAATGGGAGG
>CAIXSC010000331.1 GCA_903921945.1 uncultured Planctomycetaceae bacterium | reverse complement strand
ACTTCGTCGGATTCTTTCTTCGTGACCTTCGTGTCCTTCGTGGTGGCTCAAACTGGGTCGGATGATCAACGCCCCGATTGGCGAACGACCATTGGTTGGCGGGCGTCAACGAATTGCCGCCAAAAAGGGCCCTTCTGAAGCGACACAATGGTTGAGGTTGGCCTTCAGCCAGCCCAAGGAAGGTGTTTCGGTACCGCGAGACTGCCAGGGGGGCTGTAATCAACCACCCCAGGGATGTTACCCAAGACTACGTTGAAGTGAGCCTTCGGCCAACAGGGACAACTGTTCTTGCCTTGGGGTGATTCCGAGTGTCGCCACCCTTTCCTTTTTCATCACACGCAAGCTATTGAAAAGAATAGGCTTATCGCTAATCGAACGGTATTGGGTTTACGGTCCGGTCGTTGTGCTCCGGCTGGCTTAGGACCGGCTGGCTTGGGACCGGCTGGCTTGGGACCGGCTGGCTTGGGACCGGCTGGCTTCGCGCCTTCGGGTTTTGCTCTGGCTGGCTTCGCACCGACTGGCTTCGCGCTTGGCGGTTGTGGGCCAGCGGGCTTCGCGGCTGGTTTCGCGGCGGGCGTTTCGGAGGGATAGAGGGTTCGCGGGTTATCGACGAGTCCTGGCGGGCGGCGGGCGGCGGGCGAGTCGCCGGCGATCGCCGCGCGGATTTTTTCCGCCAGCGCCTGCAGGCGGAGCACGACTTCCGGGTGCTGTGCGGAGAGGTCGGTTTGCTCGCCGATTTCTTGGTCGAGATTGTAGAGTCGCGGGTGGCGATTCGCGTCGGCGGCGACACCGCGGCCCATCGTTTCGGGTTGCGTGGCGACCGCCAGTTTCCAAGGTCCCTGGCGCACGGCTTGCAACTGGTTGCCGCTGAAATAGTAATGGGCCTCGCGGGCCGATTCGGTGGTGCGTCCGAGCAGGAGCCCCGAGATGTCCCGGCCGTCGATCACCGGTTCCGCCGGCACTTGGCCGCCGGCGAGCGTCACGAAGGTCGGCAGGATGTCGATGGTGCCGGCGACCGCGTCGCAGCGGCTGCCCGCGGCGATTTTGCCTGGCCAGCGGGCGAGCGTCGGGACGCGCACGCCGCCCTCCCAGGTGCTGCCCTTGCCGCCACGGAGCGGCAGAGCGCTGCCGCCATCCGGCCCCTTGATCAACCAGGGGCCGTTGTCGCTGGTGAACAGCACGAGCGTGCGTTCGTCCAGTTTCAGTTCGGCGAGCAGATCGAGCAGTTCCCCGACGCTCCAGTCGACCTCCTCCACCCAATCGCCGAAGCGGCCGTTGTTCGATTGGCCCGCGAACCGGGATCCGGGATAGATCGGTGTATGCACCGCCGTATGCGGCAAGTAGAGGAAGAAGGGACGTTCGGCGTTGTCGCGAATAAACGCTTTCGCCTCGTCGGTGTAGCGTTCGACAATGCGGCTTTGCTGGTCGTCCGTCAGCAGTTCCGCCACTTTGTCATCGCGCAGTAGCGGGGAGACTCGCTGTCCCGTCGCGGTCGCGACCCGCTGCATATCGTTCGAGTAGGGAATGCCGAGGTAGCGATCGAAACCTTGACGCGTGGGAAGAAATTCGGGCTGGTCTCCCAAGTGCCATTTGCCCACGCAGGCCGTGGCATAGCCGCGGGCCTTGAGGTATTCGGCAACCGTCGTTTCCGCCGGATTCAGCCCCTGACGTTGTCCGGGAAAAAACACTCCGGGAACGGAGACCCGCGGGCCGTAGCAGCCGGTTAGCAGCTGCGCTCGCGAGACCGAACAGACGGGCGCCGCGTAAAACGAGGTGAGTTTCATCCCTTCGCGCGCCATCCGATCCAAACGCGGTGTTCGCTGCTTCGTGGCGCCGAACGGTCCGATGTCGGCGTAACCCAGGTCATCGATAAAAATGACCACGAAGTTAGGCGGCGTCGCGGACCCCGCGGGCGCTGCTTGGGCAGGCGCCGCAGCCGTCGCCGGGGAGGTCGCTTCCGCCGGGGCCGCGGCGGTCGAGAGGCCGAGAAGCACAAACAGCAAGCAGGCAGTCACCCGCCGTGTCGACCGCGTGCGCCAACACCGTTTCATAGGTCGAGTCGCCTGCTCGGAACTCGCCGCGTTTCCATCGCTCCAGAAGCGAGTTACGCGCGCGGAGCCCGCTTCGCTGACAGCATTGCCGATACGCGGGCTCGAGTGTTTCCCAAGGTGGTGTCCCATAGCGAGTTTTTCAAAGAAGGAGATGGAATGAGGAATTGAGACGGGAGAAACAAAGGAGCCGGATGGCAGCGGAGAAGGGGCAAGCATGGGCGAGTTGGGACAAGCACACGCAGACATTTCAGCGATCCATCGTGACATCACGGCACCGCGATACCGCGACGCGTGGAGCGCGACATCGCGACGCTTGGCGGCCGAATGGTCCACGGTGTTTCCCGCCGGCGAAAGTCTAGCGGTGTCACGGGCCAGCGGATACAGGTTGAAGGTCCGGAAAGAGAATCGCGGACCGGCCAGGCTGCGTCGGGGACGTGTCCTGTCGTTCCGACGCCGAGATTTCGAGAACCGGTGATGCCCGACTCACGGGGCGTTGCCGCTTCGGGTCAGGAATCCGAAGAGTCGTGAAGGGCTTAGGGCTTCAGAGGGTAGCGCGATAACCGGTCAGGGCGAACTGGGGTAAGGCCAACATGGAGGAGTGCCTTGCAGCCTTTTGACGATTTCGGATTCGTTAGTCAGTTCGCGGCTTTGCACGTCGAAACACTTCTGGACTACTTCTTGTGCAAGGAGAACGTAGTCGTCTGGTAAATGGTGCTTGACTAAGACCTGCTT